>JAHBVV010000028.1 GCA_019637335.1 Candidatus Hydrogenedentota bacterium
TGGGATGGGGCGTTGCAGTTTTTTCGGGCTTTAGGCTTTAGGCTTTAGGCTGGAGGGTTCAGGGCACGGTCAAGCTACCGCGCGGCTGGGGCCGCGCCGCTTGGCCGTGGCACACCTGGAGGGGGGCGGGGGTACAGTTGACAGTTGACAGTTGACAGTTGACAGTTGACAGCAGGGACGGCAGGGACGGCAGGGACGGCAGGGACGGCAGGGACGGCAGGGGCCGTGGCTTGAGGGGGCGGTGCTTTGCCGGGCTTCGGAGGCGCGGGTCAGTTTTGCTTATTCAGCCACTGGACGTACTCGATGATGTTGCCGTCGGGGTCGCTGAAGTAGAGCCAGCGGACGGTGTCGGGGATGAGGAGGGGGCCGTCGATGAGGGGCACGTTGCTGGACGCCAGGTCGGCGAGGGCGGTGTCGAGGTCGTCCACGCCGAGGGCCACGTGGGGGCAGTAGGGCTTTTCCACGGGGCGCGGCGTGTACGGGAGGGGCTGGCCGCTGGCGTCGATGCGGGCGAGCAGTTCGAGGTTGCCGCCTTCGAGTTCGAGGTAGGCGAACACTTCGCCGTGATCGCGGTCCTCCTTCTTGAAGAGGAAGGGCAGATCGAGGACGTCGCGGTAAAATGCGATCGCGCGGTCGATATCGCTGACCTGGAGCGCGACATGGTCGAGGCGGGGCATATTTCTTCTCCTTGGCGACACCTCAGGCGTCTGAGGTGCTCACCCTCGGTATTGGCTTTGGATCTTCGGACACCGTCATCCTCGCGAACGCGGGGATCCAGCGACGCGAACGCACAAACCTCCGAACTCCACTGGATTCCCGCTTTCGCGGGAATGACGCTGTAGGGCGTTAGCACAAAATTGTAGGAAATGCGCTCACCTTTCACGTTAAACCGACAGCCCCATTCGCGGGAATGACGAATGCTCGCAGCGCATAAGGGTATCACGGCCCTACGAATGCATTGCGTCAAACGGCCGAAGTGTTCCTCTCCTTCTTGTTTCTCTGATCGCGAGGCGCCGCCTTACCTGGCGCGGCCCGCTAAACCCCGGGGAGCCACTCTTCGAGGAGATAGCGGCAGTTGATCACCTTCTCCACGAGATCGGCGGGGATGTAGAAGTAGTGGTTCGAGGCCTCGAAGCCGAGGCGGGAATCGATGGATTGAAGGGCGTGCATCTGTTCCGCGCTTTCGATTTCGGCGCGAAGCAGGCGCTCAAGCTCCTGTTTCAATGCGGCTTTCGCATCACCCTCGGCGGTTGACAGGGCGTCCCGCGCCACGATGAAGGCGGCCTGATCCGCCACGCTCTGGAAATGCAGGGCGCAGGCGCGGGTAATCCGGAGTTCCTGTTCGAGGTTCGCCCGCTGCGCCGGGTTCAGCGCGCCCGCGTTCTCGTCCGCCAGCGCATCCGCGGCGGCGTTGAAGCCCGCGGCCATTTTGGCGAACTGCTGGATGAAAACCTCGCGCGGGAATTGCACGCGCCAGGTGTCGAGGGCGTCGTAGGGGAAGCAGACCATGGTGGAGCGGTAACCGGTGGGGTTGCCCCAGAGCAGGTTCGACGGGCCGACCTGCTGCGGTCCGTTGTACATCGTGCCAATGTGGTAGGGGAATTCGGAGTAGGCCAGGCTGACCTCGTTCCAGAAGCGCACGGCGGCTGGTGCGAAGTCCGCGCCGAAGCGATCCTCCGCCACCTCGCGCAGCGCCTCGTTCACCGTGATATTCGGATTCGAGCCGATCGCGGAGAAGACTTCCAGGTTCGGCGAGGGGTGCCCGCCGAGCGTCCAGCCGAGCATAATGCCTTCGACACCGGCCTCGCGCAGGCGCCGCGCATGCTCGGCGGCATTGGCGACCGCCGGGACATACGGCACGGCGGCGATTTCCCAGGTGATGTTCGCCTGCACCTTGGCGACGGTTTTCATGCCGCGATCCCGGGCGACTTTCCAGTGCGCGGTGGCGCGCGGGCCGGGTCCGACGGCGGAGAGGGAGTATTCGCCGACGCTCGTCTCCACGTCGCCGCGCACGACCGGGAGGTCCCACTCGCTGACGCTCATGAGCGCGACTTCCTTCGGGAGCCGCCCGATCAGCTCCGGGGCCCAGGCATTGTTCCAGCCCCAGTCCCACACGAGGAATTCCTTGCCGCCGCCGCCCTGCTCGATGCCTTCCCAGATCAGGGTGTTGACTTCGGCGATGACTTCCGGCGCGGTGCGGTCCTTACAACGCGGGCACTGCGGTCCGAGCCCGTGCGACCAGCAGCTGGTCAGGTTTTCGGAGGCGGAGATGGTGAAGAATCCGCCCAGATTCGGGACGGATTGGCTCACGAGGGCCACGGAATCGCGCAGCCAGTTGCGCACTTCGGGCAGCGAGGTGCACATCGACGAAACTTCGCCATGCGAGACGCCCTTCAGATCCGGGTGATCCTCAAAGAAGACGTGGGGCAGGCTTCGCGGCTCGTTCAGGTAGAGGTAGATGTCCACGCCGGCCTCCTTCACCCGATTCACGAGATCGTTGAGGTAGGCGAGGCGATCTTCGTAGCCCTCGCTCTTCGATGCGTCCCAGGGGAAGGGGGCGAGCTGGTAGAGCAGGGCGGGGATCCAGATTCCGCTCACGCCGGAGGCCTTGACCCGCTCCAGGTAGGCCGGGGGGAAGGGGTCGATATCGCTGTGTTCCAGCGGATCGCCGTAGAGCCCGAAGTAGGGCGCGCAGAAGCGCGGGTTGAAGATCTGATCAGCGGGTTCGGCGGCGCCGCCTTCAAACGGCGCGCTGAGGTGATCCACGAAGGCGAAAAGCGGCTCCTTTGGCGCCACGCCGTTCGGGAAATGCTCCTTGACCCACGAAGCGATGCGTCCGGCGGCGGCCCGGGCCTCTTCGGAAGGCGGGGCATAGGCGATCGGCGTGGAATTCGGCTTCAGGCTGCCGAACTTGATGAAGAGGAAGTCGTCCTCGCGCAGGACGAAATCGAGCTTCTCCGCGTCCCAGTCAAGCAGCTGGAGAAGTTGCTCATAGGGGAGAAGATGCCAGTTTCGCCGGATTACCGTGATGTAGGAGCGGGCTTCCTGTTCCGTGCCGATGGCGGGCGGGCCCTCGAGGCCGAGGCTGTGGCCGATGGCCGCGATCTGCTCGGGGGTGGCCTGGACCGCCGACGCGAGGCGATCAGCGGGAACCAGCGACCAGTTGCGCCATACGTAGGCGTGGAGCGCATCCGGGAAGTGGGGGAGGGCCAGGGGCTCGGGGGCGGAGCCCACGGGCAGGTTTACGCCGAGCAGGGCGATAAAAGCAAAAAGCTGGACGGACATCAACGGGACCTTTCGAGGAGGGTTGCCGACAATTGGTATTTGAGTAACAAATTAGCCGTCTGAAGTAGCGAGCATGTATAGTCCCAGGCACTCCGGCAATTTGAGAGGAAGCACAGTAAAAGGATCGCGGGCATTCCTGCCTGCGGCAACGCCCGCTTCGGCATTCGACGGGCATGGCTGGCCTGGAAAAGATTCCCCGCGTCCCCAAAACCGGAATGCAATGGGGAGCGGGGCCATTTCACAAGCGCAATGATCACATGAGGTCTTGCGCTCCTCCTGCCGCGGACATGAATGTCCGCGATCCTTCGATTCACGCTCTCTTGACCGAGACATGCTTTCACACCGGACATACCTCATTCCGCTAAAGTGTTACGTATGGGATAGCGTAGCCGCCGGCGGGCGAAAGTTCAACCCGCCGGGCGCCCGGATCAGCCCTCGCCGGCTGGCGTCGGCGCGTTCAGGGCTTGCACGTCCCGCAGGACGACATTGCGCACGTAGTCTTTCCCGGACTGGTAGGTGATCGGTTCCCCCTCGGCCTCGTACTTGACCACATTCGAGATGACGGACTCCGAGAGGGAGCCCCCGATCAGGATGGTGTGCTGCGCGCGGCTGATGACGTTGTTGATCATGATCCGGTACGTGTCGCCCAGCGGCGTCACACCGCCCCAGACGGGGTTGGCGTCGCCGATCTTGATGCCGGCCTTCGCGGGTTGTCCGGTGGAGGTGTCGATCAGGCCGTCGATGAGGACGTCGTGGATCTTGAGGCCACCGGCGTTGAGCAGGCGGACGATGTGGTGGCCGCCCGAGGTATGCCCGCGCACGTTGCGGATGAATACGTTCCGGATGTCGTCGAGCCCGTCGCCCCGGTTTTTGGCGGCGGTGACCATCATGCTCTCCGTGCTCCCGGCCACGGGGTCCTTTCCGAGGATGTTCGTCAGCGCGATGAGGTCGTCCCCGCTGTGGCCGGTGATGTTTTCGATGGTGATGTCGTGGCAGCCCTGGCGCAGGTCGATGCCATCCTGATTCAGGATGGTCTTGCGCTCGCCATCGATCAGCTTGAATTCCGCCGCCGAAAAATCCAGATCGCGCAGTGAACCGTAGGCGCAACGCTCCAGCGAGATCGCCCAGCCATGCGGATCCTTCATGTGGAGGTTCTGGATGCTGAAGTTTTCCACGTGGGCGAGCAGGATGCCGATATTACGCCAGTCGCCGGTCGGGCTTTCGCCTGCTTTGCCGGCGTCCGTGCCGAAGGTGCGTTCGCCCAGGGTCTTCGCGCTGTCACCCGTTGCGCGGGGCCGGTCCGCGCCTTCCAGCACGACGCGGCCGACACCCCGGATGTGGATGTTCTCCAGCGGCTTGATTTCCGTGATGCCGAGGCCGCAGTTCGCGCTGCGGATGAAGTTGTCGCGCGCCTGATCCGACAGCTTCAGGTGGCAGTTTTCGAGATCGAGAATCGTGCCGCTTTGGACGAGGATGGCGGTGTCCAGCAGCCACACGTCCCGCGCGCCGTCCGCCGCCAGGTTCCGCCGCGGAACCACGACGCGCGCACCGGTCTGCGCCGCCACCGCAATGGCCTTGTTAATGCGCTCGCTGTCGGATCCGGTGAAGTCGTTTGGCGTGACAGGCGCCGCGCCCGCGAGGGGCGCGAGCAGGCAGAGCAATGCGGCGGCGGTTGAGATCAGGTTTCGTCGGATGGCCGGGCGAATGGACGGGAAGGTCAAGGTGACGTTCCTTTCTGTTGGGTTTGCGGAGTGGGGAGGCCGGTTCGCGGGAAAGCGACGCCAGCCATCCATGGTTTGGTCGAGTGAAATTCAGTCGTATCGTCTTCGAAAGAAGACGGGGTCACAACGGTAGCGCGGACCAATGGGAGCGCAGGCGGCCCGCCTGCATCGCGCCGGAGGTGCTTCTGATCGGGTTGGCTATTCCGCCGGGCCTGCTTTCACACGGGCGAGTTCCGCGCTTAACCGCGCAACGATGTCCGGGTGCTCCAGGTAGAGGTTCGTGGTCTCGGCGGGGTCGTTTGCCAGGTTGTAGAGCTGGCCGGTGGGGCCGCCGGGCACGGGGTCTTCCCTGCGCGGCTGGGAGAACCCGCCCGAGCCGAGCGCGTCGATCAGTTTCCAGTCGCCCGCGCGGTAGAGCATGGCGCCGCTGCCGGCCTGCATCGCCCACGCTTCGCGCACGGGCGTGTCCTCGGGCTGATCGCCCAGCAGGACGGGCAGGAAGTTGACGCTGTCGGAGGCCTCGCCCGCCGGGACTTTGGCGGCGGTGAGCGCGGCGAAGGTCGCGAGCAGGTCGGTGAATCCGATGAGCTGGCCACTCGTGGTTCCGGGGGCGACCTTGCCGGGCCAGCGGACGATGAAGGGCACGCGGTGGCCGGCTTCCCAGGCGTCGCCTTTCATGCCGCGAAAACCGCCGGCGGAATCGTGGCCGAAGCGATCTACGTCCTCGTTGCGCCAGTAGGGGCCATTGTCCGAGGTGAAGATGAGCAGCGTGTCTTCCAGCAGTTCTCGCGATTCCAGCGCGGCGATTACCCGGCCCACCATGGCGTCGACCATCATCATGAAATCGCCGTACATGCCCGCGCCACTTTGGCCCTCGAAGGCTTTCGAGGGGAGCCAGGGCGTGTGGGGCGCGGGGTAGGCGAGGTAGAGGAAGAAGGGCTGATCCGTTTTCGCGCCGTGGATGACCTCGAAGGCCTCCTCCGTGAAGCGCGGGAGGACATCGGCGAGGTCGAGGTGGGGCGCGATGCCCCCGGCGCGCCAGAAGGCGCCCTGCACGGGGGCCCAGCCTTCGCTATGGTTTTCTTCGATGTGGTCCGTGGGCGGTTCCACGGCGCGATCGCCGTAGATGTAGAAATACGGTGAAATGTCCGTGGACGCGCGGATGCCGAAGAAGGTGTCGAAGCCACGATCCACCGGGCCGCCCGGCAGCGGCTTGTCGTAGCCCTGCTCGTGGAAGCCGAGGTGCCACTTGCCGACCATGTGCGTGCGGTAGCCCTGTTCTCGCAGGATGGAGGCGATCGTCGTGCGCCCTTCGGCGATCAGGGCGCGCTCGCGCCAGTCATCCACCCGCACGCGAAACGGGTACTCGCCGGTCAAAAGCCCATAGCGCGACATGTGGCACAGCGGTCCGGCGGCGTGGGCGTCGGTAAAGCGCATGCCCTCGGCGGCGAGCCGGTCGATATGGGGCGTCGGGATTTTCGCGTCCGGGTTGTATGCGCCGGCATCGCCGTAGCCCATGTCGTCCACCATGATGAGGACGATATTCGGATGATCGGCGCGAACGTCGAACGCCGCGGCGGACAGGAGTAGCAGGCTGAGGGCGAAATGCGCGCGAATACCCATGGAGGCTCCTTTCAACGGGGTGGATTACGAGACTCCGGGACAGTATGGCACGATTCTTCGCGCGAGGCCAGTTCAGGCGGGGCAATCGCATTGGTAAAACTTCAGCGGTCTGACGTGCGGAACAGTTTGTGTTCTTGCTAATGGAGCCGGTTGGTATGGAGCGCCGGCGGCCCGCCGGCCTTGCACCGAAGGTGCAAGAACACGTTGCAGGAGTCCACCGACAACACGCGGCTTCTGATGCAACGGTAGCATTTCCAGAACGCTGTCTTGCGCCGGCGGCGCAATCTGCCGGCGGGCCGCCAGCGCTCCATAGTTGAGTCTGCCGGCGGGCCGCCAGCGCTCCATAGTTGAGTCTGCCGGCGGGCCGCCAGCGCTCCATAGTTGAGTCTGCCGGCGGGCCGCCAGCGCTCCATAGTTGTATCTGCCGGCGCTCCAAAACGCTCACTTTCGTTGATTCAAGGTTTCGAATCGACTCAAGTCTATGCCCATATACCGAGATCGAGTTTAAATGCGATTGCCCCGCCGCTCAGGCGAGCAGCGCGATGGCGGCGGCCAGGGCGCGCGGCGCGGCATCCGGGGCGTCCTTTCCGGCATTCACAAAGATCGCCTGCCGCCAGGGGTGAGCGGGCGCGGGGGAAGGATCCCCGGCGAGGATGACGCGGGATGTGCGGAGGCCCGCCGGGACTTCACCGGAAACCGCCGCGCCGCCGCCGATGAGCACGAGGCTTTCGACGCGCCCGGGCCGGCGATTGGCCGCGCGCGCGAGCATATCGATCGGAATACCAAGCCCGGCAAGCAGCACGGGGGAGCTCGGCAGGGCATCGATCGCCCGGACGATGGCTTCGGTCGAATCCGCGCCGGTCAGCGCCAGCGGCGTTGCGGCGTAGCCCCGGTTGGCGAGTTCGGCGATGACCGCCTCCCAGCGTGTTCCGCCCGAGGCGGCGTCGCTGATCAGGACAATGTGCGCGCGGGTCGTTCGGGTGCGCGCTGATTTGCTCGCCGAGGTGGTTGGCGATATCCGTGATCGGGCGGAACCCTCTTCCGGTTCCGCGAGGCGCTGCAGGTGTTCCATGGGGTGCTCCTCCCGGGCCGTTTGCTGCGGGCGGCCCTATAAGGCAGGAGAAGCATGCACACCGATTCGCGGCTAGACTTGAACTTCCAGCATCGCCATGACCGCGGCCTTCGCGTCGTCGGGCAGATCGCCATTATCAAGCGCCTTCCGCCATTTGCGGGCCGCGCGGGCGTCCATGAGCTCGGCGGCGTGAAGCAGCGCGGCCTTCCGTACGCGCGGGGCTTCGTGGCCCGCCGCATCGATGAGGTCGGGGTGTGCGCCCGCGCCCGCCACCGAAGCGAGCAGGGAAAGCAGGTGGACCGTTTCGTTGGCGTCCGCACCCGCTTCCAATCGATTCCGGATGGCGCGTGCGGCGCGTCGGTGTTTGCCGTCGCCCGCGAGCGCGGCGATCACCCGCAGTTGCGTGTCGCCACTGGTCCGCGACAGCTGTGCGGCCAGCGCGCGCCGGGCTTTCGCGGTTCCGATGGCCTCCAGCGCGAGGATGGCGTCCGAGGCGAGTTGTTCGTGCGCGACGAAATCGCGCAGCGCGGAGACCGAGCGGTTCGTGCCGCACTGCTGCAGCTGGCGGATAAGGAACGACTGGATATCGGGATGCTTCGCGCGATCGAGGCCGTTGAGGAGCGCATCTTCCACGACGTCGCGGTCCCGGCCGGCGTCCGGGCGGCTGGCATAGCGGGCGAGCCCGGTGAGGGCGTATCGCGGCGCGTTGTCGTCGGTCGCGCCGAGGGGAACGAGCCGGTCGCACAGCGACGCGATGGTATCCTCGCCGGCGTCGATGAGGGCGTCGAAAAGTCCGTTGGCCTGGGCCGGGCCCGGTGCGGGAAACTGCGCCATGATGGCGTCCACATCCGCCGCGGGCGCGGCGGCGGCCAGGGGCAGCGCCAGCAGCCAGGGCAGGGTTTTCAGTGCAATAGACATGTCGTATATCCTCTTCCGCGTGGTGGCGACGTGCTTCGGGTGATTGGGGGCGATGCCGGGGCGTCAGACGCGCCAGGGGCCGCGCATGGGCGGGTTCAGCAGGCGGTTGGCGCCCTCGTCGTCGATGAAGCGAAGCGCGTCCGGGTCGAACTTGAGGTTTCGGCCGAGCCGGACCGCGATGACGCCGAGGTTGACCAGCGTGCAGGAGCGGTGGCCGTTGGCCTCGTTCAGCGCGAACTTCTGGCGCGTGCGCACGGCTTCGGAGAAGTCGGTGATCTGCGGGGCGGGATCGGGCAGGCTGTCGACCTTCTCCTTCAGGCCCGTGATGTCGGATTCAAACTTCGGGAAGAGCTTTCCCTCCGGGCCCTCGATGTAGGCCGCGCCTTCGTCCTTGCCCTCGCCGTCCAGGATCACCTCGCAGCCGTCGGCGTAACGGTAGGTGATGCGGCGCCACGAGCCCACGGCGTCGTCGTGCTGCTGCGGGGCGTCCACCTCAATTTCGACGGGGCTGGTATCGTCCTTTTCGAGGAAGTACTGCACGGGATCGAGGTAGTGCTGGCCCATGTCGCCGAGGCCGCCGCCGTCGTAGTCCCAATAGCCGCGGAAGGTGCCATGGGTGCGGTGGGCGTTGTAGGGCTTCCACGGGGCGGGTCCGAGCCACATGTCGTAGTCGAGGACGTCCGGAATGGGCTCGGGTGTGAGGTCGGTGCGCCCGCTCCACTGGAACTTCCAGTTGAAGCCGGTGGTGGCGCCGACGGTGACCTTCAGGGGCCACCCGAAGAGCCGGTTTTCCACGGCCTTCTTGATCGGCTTCACCTCCGTGTCCATGCCGTAGAAGCCGCTCTGGAATCGGAACCAGGTGTTCAGCCGGAAGATGCGCTCGTGTTTCTGGACGGCCTCGACCACCTTCTGGCTCTCGTAGACCGTGCGCGCCATCGGCTTTTCGCACCAGATGTCCTTGCCCGCTTCCGCGGCGGCGATGGAGATCAGGGCGTGCCAGTGCGGCGGCGTCGGGATGTGCACAATATCGATGTCGTCGCGGTCGAGCACGTCGCGGAAGTCGGCGTAGCCCTTGACCTCGTCGCCGGTGATGTCGCGGCCGATTTCCATGGCCTTTTCGAGCCGGGCGCGATCGACATCGCATACGGCGAGCAGCCGCGAACCGGGGTAGTTCAGGTGGCCGCGTCCCATGCCGCCCACGCCGAACACGGCCTTGGTGAATTCTTCGCTTGGGGCGACGTGGCCGGGGCCGCCGAGGGCCCTGCGGGGTACGATGGTGAATAGCCCGGCCGCAGCGGCGGATCCGAGGAACTGGCGTCGGGTAAACGCAGGTTTAATGCTTTTTTTCACGGGATTCCCTCTCCATTCCGGCCGCGCGCGTTGGGGCGCGGTGGTGGGTTATGGTAGTGGAGCGCGGCGGCGGAGGGCAAGTTGGGGTGGTCTGCGGTCCCCTGTCCTGCCAATGACTATGGTCGCTCAACTGAAGTCCCGCACCCACAAGCCTTCGCGGCAGAGCCGCGGAGCTTGAGGGTGGCGCCCGTGGCTCATGTTGAAATTTCGGTCTGCGGGTACAGCCACCGGCTGGTTTGGGGCCTTTGCTCCGGCTTTGGGCGGATTGGCCAGCCGGATGCAGGGCGCTGGTTTTTCTGCGGGTACAGCCACCGGCTGGTTTGGGGCCTTTGCTCCGGCTTTGGGCGGATTGGCCAGCCGGATGCAGTCCCCTGGTTGATTTGGGCGCGTGGGCCAGCCGGATGCAGTCCCCTGGTTCAGCTGAAGCGGAGGATGTCGAACTGGAGGAGGGTCCAGACCATGACCCAGCCGCCGAGGAGTGTAATGAGGGCGGCGGAACCGAGGGGTAGCAACTGGAAGAGGGGGTGGGCGGCGATCTGGCGTTGGCGCATGGATTGCGAGGCGCGGACGACGAGGAGTCCGATGATCACGAGGACGAGTGCGAGGCCGAGGCTGAAGGCGAGGATGAGCGCGAGGCCGTAGGCCAGGCGGCCCACCTTCAGGGCGAGGAGGAGGACGATCAGGGCGGCGGGGCAGGGGACCACGCCGCCGGAAACGCCGAGCCACACCACGTTCCAGAAGGAGGGCGCGGCCGCCAGTTCCGGGCCGGGGGCGCCGGATTCCAGTGCGTGGTCATGGCCGTGGTCGAGGCGCCAGGCGGCCCCGGCGCCCTGCGCGCTGGCGAGGAACTGCTGGTAGCGGCGGCGGAACAGGACCAGGCCGATCGCCACGATGATGCCGCCGGAGATGATTCCGGTCCAGAAATTGACCTGATCCTCGCTGAGCCAGCCTTCGAAATAGAGCGTGACGAGCCCGAGCAGGATCACGCTCCAGGTGTGCGTCAGTGTCACCACGATTCCGAGCGCGATCGCGTGCCAGGCGGTGCCCCGCTCGCCGATGAGGTACGCCGCCATGACGGTCTTGCCGTGCCCGGGCGAGAGGGCGTGGCCCATGCCGAGCGCCGCCGCGATGAGGAGGCCGAGGGCGAAGAGCAGGGGCGGAAGATCCCGCGTTCGTACAATGGCCGACATCCGGTTCATAAGCCGGGCCGCGAGTGTGTCCGGCGCCTGGCGCGTTCCGGAGGCCACCGTATTGGCGTCCACGCCATCCGCGACCTGAAGCAGCGGCTTCGCGGCGCCGGGGTCCGCCTCGCGGAAGCCGGAATCGATCAGGGCGGCGGCGATTCCGGCGCCCATGCCAGGTTCGCCCATTTCGGCGGCCAGCCGGGCGGTGGAGGTCCAGGCGAATTCCAGGGCCTCTTCGGGCGTTGCGCCGGGCGCGCCCGCGCCCTGGGCGGGGCGAAGTTGCAGGGTGAATGCCGCGCCGCGATTTCCGTATACCGGCGCCGCGATGGCCTCCTGGGGCACGGGCGCCTGGTTGCCCAATTCGCTTGCGGGGAGATCCGCGGTGGCGTCCTGGTAATTCGGCCCGGCCAGCACGAGGCATTCCCGCGTGCCCTGTTCATCGGGATAGTTGCGTGACGCCAGGGAGAGCTTGATCGCCTCGCCGTCGGGCCATCCGGCTTCCGACTCCAGGGTCAGGAGGATATTGAACACCACCATCCCCGCGTTGCCCTCAAGGAGGATGAGCTTGTAGCGATCGGCGGCGAGGGGCGCGGGTTCGCCGTTGATTTGCAACTCGATTTGTCCCGCCAATTGTGGAATACGCTGCGCGAGGTAGGTATTCACCTCGTCCTGGCTCACTTCGCTGTCGAAATCCCGGTCGAGGAGGTCCAGCTCCGTGAAGGAGGGGATTTCGGCGACGTCCAGCAGGTAGTGCACAGCCGGGCGCGGCCCCGTGGCGTCGAGGATGAAATACTGGTTGATGGAAAAGTCGCCCAGCGGGTGCGCAAAGGCCGCGGGCGCCCCCAACAGGCAGCACGCGGCGATCAGGGCGCCGGGGAAAAGGCGTTTTCGGATGGTTTTCATTAAACAGGCCACGCGGCGGGCTCCAGCTTCGGGTTGCAGGCCGCCCATGGTAGCGCGAAGGCGGCCCGCCGCGCTACTGCCGGTCGGCGGCGATGCGCACCTCGCCCACATACACACCCGCGCCGTGCCCCGCTTCCCTTTCGCCCGTCGCCACATCCACCTGTGAATACCAGCTGATGTAAAAGCGCGGCGCGTCCTCCTCCAGCGATTCCGGAATGGTCAACAGGCCCGGATAGCCGGTGTCGCCGCCACTGGGCAGGACGAGCAACTCGACGAGGTCGTTGTCGCGCAGTTCCCAGAGTTTCGTCACGCTTTTGCCGTCCCGCTGGCCGCGCCCGGCCACGAAGGCGCGGTCTTTCCAGAACGCCATGGCGGGCGAATGCACCATTTCGGAGAGTTCCGCGTCGTTCCAGGTGGCGTGCGCGGCGTCGCTGGTAAAAAGGCGCGCGGGGTTGCTGCCGCCAGTGCGCGATAGCATGGCGAGGGATCCGTCGGGACGCTTCCAGAAGTCGGCCTCGCCGCACATGTGGCTGCGGGTCACGGTGGAGACGAGCTCCCAGTTCAGGCCATCCTCCGAGCGCAGGAGCCGCGTCTCCCGGGCGTCCGGCACGGGGCGCAGCGCGGTGTAGGCGGCGGAGTAGAAGGCGTCGCCCAGGTGGCGGACGCGCCACAGCCACCAGCCCGGTTCATAGAGCCCGGCGACATCGGACCAGGTTTCGCCATCCTCGGTCCAGACCGCGTGGGATCGGACCTTGTTGCGCTGCGGTGGTTTGGCGCCCTCGCCGTGGATGGTGTCCCAGACGCCGAAGTAGACGTAAAGGCGATCGCCCGCCAGCGCGAAATGCGGATCCCGGTCGTCGCCCAGGGTCTTGATCGTTTTCTGGTGGGCCCACGTGCGCATGTCCGGGCTGCGGAGGATGGTCACCGCGCCGTCCATGGAGTTGTGGCTTTGGCCGGTGCGGAAGCAGAGGTAGTAGTGGTCCCGATAGTGGACGAGATCCGTGAAGGCGTGGTGATCCGTTCCGGCGGTGACCTTGCTCCACCACGCGAGCGTGGCGCTGGGGGATTGTGCGTGGAGCGGTTGCGCCAGGAGGGTCATGGCGAGGGTAAGCAGAACGGAGCGCACGTTGGAATTCCTTCTAACGGGGATGGCGGCCGCAGCCCGACCGCGATTCAGGCTGGACAAAGGTACCCTATCGAATCCTTCCGAAGGGGTGCAAGAGCGCGCCGGGTCAGCCGGGGTTACGCCGGTCGAGGAGATTGCCATGAACATCGCGAACGTGGCTCTTGACTATCTTCAGCCCGAAAAGACGGTTTGCCAACTGACTGTCCAGCAACCATCTTGACTACTATTGGCTGGAAGACTCCGCCGGATACTGCCAGGCAGACTCACGCTTGTAGTACCATGACTCTTCTTTGCCCGGAAGGCTCACGTATAGGCGGGAGCACTTCGGGCAGAGCAGAACAGAGCCTGTCAACCGTGCGGAATCCGCTATCAGCGCAAGTCGCGTCTCTCCATCGTCGTTGCAATTCACAACGCGCATTTCTCTCCGGAGAAACTCTTGGTACTCAGGGTTAGCTACTACTAGGTAGGAATCATAGTTCGCTTCGAAGTTCGGTGGCTTGGATACAAACGAAAACCCGCAGGGACAGTACATTTCTAAACCTCCAATTGGTTTGTTGTATCACCGTGGACGCTATTGCTCGGCGAACCCGTGGCAATCCAATCCGCGCCTTCGGCGCGATGCAGGCGAGCCGCCTGCGCTCCCAATGGTCAACTCGCTTGTTGCCAAGGCCGCGCCTGGGGTCGGGAAGGGCTACCCTATCGAATCCTTCCGAAGGGGTGCAAGAGCGCGCCGGGTCAGCCGGGGTTACGCCGGTCGAGGAGGTCCCGGATCAGGGCGATGGCAGCGGGGCCTGTGCCGCAGCAGCCGCCGAAGACGCCGTGGCCGAGGGCGTCCAGGAGGGCCTCGATGTTCGCCGCTTCGAAGGGGTGGGGATAGCGGAGCGCGCCGTCGTGTTGTACGGGCTGCCCGGCGTTGGGCTTGAGCCAGATCGGGCCGGATCCGATGCATCCGCGCATGGTTTCGACCAGGTTCAGCAGCGACGGCGTTGCGGGCGCGCAATTGGCCCCCACCACGGCGGCGCCCGCGTTTATGGCCGCGCCCAGCGCGGTCTCCACGGAATCGCCGCACCAGGTTTCGTATGTGCGTCCGTCCACGGCGCGGAAGGCGAAAGAGCAGACGATTTCTAGCTTGCAGGCGGCGCGCGCGGCTTCCAGGGCGATGGCGGCGTCCCGCGCGCTCGTCATGCTCTCGACGAGGATGAAATCCGCGCCGGCCTCCGCCAGGAGGGCCGCCTGCTCGCGGTACGAAGTAAACAGCGTTGCCTCGGTCACGGACGTATTTCGCGGGTCGCGGGCCGGCCCGATCGATCCGGCAATCAGCGGGGGCGGGCCGTCGGGATTGCCCAGCGCGGCGCCCTCGCGCGCCAGCGCCACACCCCGCATGTTGATTGACTCGCACAGCGTCTCGAGACCGGATGTCGCAAGGCGGGCCCGGCTGGCGCCGAAGGTGTTGGTGGTGAGGATGTCCGCCGAGCGCGCGTAGGCGGCGGCGAGTCGTGCGACTCGACCGGGGTGTTGTACGTTCCAGAGGTCCGCGCACTCGCGCGCGGTATCGAGGCCCTGCGCGATGAAGTTGCTTCCCCAGGCGCCGTCGGCCAGTACGATCCGGGCGCCGCGGAGCCGGTCGAGCAACGCGCTCATGGCCGCCGGGTATTCCGCGCGCTCGGGGGGCGCTTCAGCATGTGATGCCGCGCTTGTTGAGCATTTCTTCGAGGCGATCCAGGTCGTCGGAGGTATCCACGCTGAAACCGCTGAGGAGGGAGTCCTTGCATTGCGTGAGCACGACGCGGATGCGGTAGCCGTGTTCGAGGACGCGGAGCTGCTCCAGTTTCTCGACCTGTTCGAGCGGCGTGGGGGGGAGCTGCGAGAAGAATTCGAGGAATTCGCGGCGGTAGAAGAACATGCCGATGTGTTCGTAGACGCTGTGGGCCTTGTAGCCGCGCGGGAAGGGGATGAGCGATCGCGAGAAGTACATGGCCTCGCTCTTGAGGTTGATGATGACCTTGACCACGTCGGGGTTGTGCAGGTCGGTGGGGCTGGAGACGGCCCGCATCATGGTGGCCATGGGCAGATCGGGATCGGCCAGCAACGGATCCACGCCTTCCTGGATCATGCACGGGTTCATGAACGGGTAATCGCCCTGGATATTGACCACGATGTCGGCATCGATGGATTTGATTGCCTCGGCGAGGCGATCCGTGCCGCTCACGTGGTACGGCGACGTCATGATGACGGATCCGCCGATCCGCTCGACCACCTCGGCGATGCGCTGGTCGTCGGTGGCGACGTAGAGCGCGTCGAGCACATCCGACTTCCGGCACGCCTCGTACACGCGCTGGACCATGGGCTTGCCCAGGATGTCTTCCAGCGCTTTTCCCGGCAGCCGCGTGGAGGCGTACCGGGATGGAATAATACCCACAACTCGTGTCATATCTTCGTCCTCGCCGCTTGCGCGGTTGCCGCGTTGTATTCCGGGGGATATCCCTACGAAGGGTTCTCCCGCTGCCACGAATCGGGAATCGTCGCAACGCAAACGTTTTCGTCACCCAACAGGTGAGACGTGAATATGACCGACTTGCCCGCCCGATCAAACCCCACGTGGGGGTGGGTTCCCGTACCGTAGGTGCGGTGGCCCAGGGTGAGCATTCTTGGACGCGTCGTTTTACCTTCAAAGAGTATAATATCACCATGCCAGTTGTCCGCAACAACCCAGCGACCATCGTCGCTGCCGTCGGCATGCCACCAGTTGTAGCGGGAAAGCTCTTCGGGGGTCGCCCCGGCCCACCAGGCGCCCGCGCCGATAATGCGAACGACGCCGGTTCTGGTGTCGAAAAGCTTCACGTGGGAGTCTTCGGTGGGCGGCGGATTGGTCCCGCCGCAGAAAATGATCTGGTCCTCCACCCACCAGGACTCGTGGGTTACGAGTTCGTCCGCCCACTCCGGATACACGGCTTTCGGGTGGCCGATCCGCGTGTCGACGACCATCAGGCGCGGTTTCCGGCCGGCGTAACTCAGGACGTGGGGGTCGGTGTGGCTCCACTGCACGTGCTGGACGACCGCGGGGGACTCGGGCGCGCGGCAGAGTTCCCGGACCGTCCCCGACGCGATGTCGATGGTGAGAATCGCGGGTACCGGCCCGACCTCGCCGTCCTGCACGCCCACGGCGAGCGTTGTGCCGGCGCAGTTCTCCCCCAGCGCGGTGAAGCGTTCGGCCTTCGGGAGGGCGGCGATGTGGCGCTCGCGGGCCCGCACGATTGACGGCGTCGCGGCGGGGTCCTCGGAGACCGTCACCTCGAAATCCAGCCGGATGATGGACGCGTCGCGCAGGGCGTAGAGGCCGTTTCCGGTCAGCGCGGCGGTGGCGCCGCCGAGACCCCCGACGGTGTCGCGGAAGGTGAAGAGTTCGCCCGTCGCGGTGAGGTAGCCCATGAGCCCGCCATTCTCGCGGCCGGAATAGAACAAGATTATCGAGCCATCCGCTGTCCACGCGTATTCGTGGAAGTACAGGTTGGTGTCGCTCCCGGGATCGGTGGTGAGGAAGGTCAGCGTCGCGCCGGTTTTGGGGTCTTCGATGACTTTGTGTTCGGCGGGGAACATCGTCAGCGTGTGTACGGGCGGATCGGCGTTTGCGGTGAGGGTGAAGAGCGCGAGTAACACGAAATGCGGAAGGAGTTGAACTGCGGGTGGCATGGGTACTTCCTTTACGCCGCCGGAAAAAGGTCGGAGGGACACGCGTCAGTTTGCGCGGATGCGCGGCGTGATTGCAAGGCGGGGAGCGATTCTTGCGGGTACAGCCACCGGCTGGTTTGTGGCCTGGGTTCCAGTGTCGGGCACACTTGCCAGCCGGAAGCGGAGCGCTGGCGTTTTTTTGCGGGTACAGCCACCGGCTGGTTTGTGGCCTGGGTTCCAGTGTCGGGCACACTTGCCAGCCGGATGCAGTCCCCTGGCGCACACTTGCCAGCCGGATGCAGTCCCCTGGCGCGCTGGCCGGAGGCAGACCTTCGCGGTTGCGCTACGCTTCGGAGCGGGGGCGTTTGGCGGGCTTGTCGAGTTCGACGTGGGCGTGGAAGCGTTGGATGCCGCCGTCGGACGTGTGGCTCTCGCGCTGGTAGCGGTAGCCGGGGCCGTCGGGGTCGCACAGATCGCCGAGGGCCTCTCGCGGCAGGATGAGCATGATATAGCCCGGCTCGATCAGGCAGCCTTCCGCGCCGCCTTCGCCGTCCACCACGATGGCGTAGATGAACTCGCCCTCGATATGGCCTCCGTCGGGGCTGAAGAGTTGGGTGGCCGCCTCCACGCGGCCGCGGTCGCGAAGGCGGTCGAGTTCTTCGGGGGTAATGCGGAAGCGGATAGCGTTATTTTCGATGCGCAGCTTCATTCGCGCGGGGCCTCTTCGGCGAGCGGGATAACGCGCACGCGGGCGTTGTAATCGGGGACGCCGGCTTCCCGCGCGGTGCGTGTGCGGTCGAGGAGCGTGTTTCCTTCGGGCCAGTGGACTTGCAGGTTGCGCGGTTGCACGGGGGCCGGGAACACGCGCCCCTCGAACGCGCCGAAGGCGTTCTCCAGGCGGACCCGATCGCCCCGGGCCAGGCCGAGCGCCGCCGCGTCGCGCGGATTCATCAGCACGGCCTCTCGTTCGGCGCCCGTGATGTAGTCCCTGTTCGCGTGGAGCATGCTGTTGAACTGCTTGCCGCGGCGGGTGGTCAGGGCGAACTCGCCTTCGGGGATTGCGGTCTCCTCCGGCGCGATCGCGAAGAAATGCGCTTTCCCGTCCGGCGTGTCGAACTTCCAGTCCGCGCACAGGTGGGGCCCGCCGTACTGGAACTGGTCCCCCTTCTTCCTGAGGTGCTGGATCCCGCCGTAAAACGGGACGATTTGCGCGATTTCGGCGCGCACCGACGCGGTATCGGGGAAAGAGAGGGCCGCGCCGTGCTCGGGGCGTACGCGCCGCGCCAGATCGGGGAAGACCTCCCATTCCGGGCGCGCCTCGCCGATACGCCGCCCGGGGATCTCCGGGCTGAAGATAATGCGCCGCTCGGTGCTGGTCTCCGTGACGCCGCCGGGTGTCTCGTAACGCGTGGCGGCGGGGAGGAGAATGGTTTCCTCGGCGGCGTCGAGCAGCATCTGCGGCGAGAGGACGATATCCATGTGCACGCGCATGGGGATCTTCTGTAGCGCCTGTTCCACGAAGGGCGGGTCCGGGAGCACTTCGAGGAAGTTCCCGCCCGCCGAAAACAGGACATCGAGATCGCCGCGATCGGCCGCCTCGATCATCTGCACGGCGCTGAGGCCGGGGGCGCCGGGGACCGGAAAGCCCCACTGCGCGGCCAGGGCGGCGGCGTTTTCCGCGTTGACAGGGAGCCCGCCGGGCAGGGCGGTGGCGTACGCGCCCATTTCGGCGCCGCCCTGCACGCCGGAATGGCCGCGAATCGGCATGAGTCCGCAGCCTTCGCGCCCGACGAAGCCCTTTGTCAGGGCCAGGTTGACGATGGCGCGCACGTTGTCGACGCCCTGCACGTGTTGCGTGATGCCCATGCTCCAGACGAAGACCGCGCGTTTCGCCTCGTTTATCATGATGGCGAAGGCCAGCATTTCTTCGCGGGTTGTGCCGCTGAGGGCTTCGAGGTCGTCCCAGGATTGGGCTTCGAGCCCGGTCCGCAGATCCGCGACGCCGTCGGTGTGGGAGGCGATGAACTCCAGGTCCACCCATTCGTTCTGGAACAGATGTTTCAGCACGCCGTTGATAAACGCCACATCCGAGCCGGCATTGACCAGGAAGAATCGGTCGGCGATCCGGGTGCCGAAGAGCGCGCTTTCGGGTACGGAGGGTATCCAGTAGCGCGCCATGCCCGGTTCTTCGTAGTTGTTCACGACGGCCACTTTGGCGCCGTTTTTCTTGGCGTAATGGATGTATTTCGTGGCCACGGGCTGGTTGTTGGCCATGTTCGACCCGAAGAACACGATCAGGTCGCTTTTCATCCAGTCCGCGTAGGAGCACGTCGTGGCGCCCGCGCCGATGGTCGACTTGAGGGCCGCCGTGCTCGGGCTGTGGCAGATGCGCGCGGCGTTGTCGATATTCGCCGAGCCCATCGCCCGCACGGATTTCTGGGCGGTGTAGTAGGTTTCATTGGGGATGCCGCGGCTGGTCAGGTAGGCGCCGAAGCGGTCCGGACTGGACTGGCGGATGCGCGCCGCGACGCGATCGAGGGCCTCGTCCCAGGTGATGCGGCGGAAGCCTGCTTCGCCCCGCGCGCGAATCATGGGGTAGGGGAGGCGCCCCAGGTCGCGGAGATCGGCGCTCTTCATGCCCTGTAGCGACGTGATATCCGCGAGGCGGCCCGTGTCCAGCGCGGGCATGGTGTTCAGGCGGAGGAGGCGCAGCCGGATATTGCAGAGATGCACGCCGTCCAGGGTCCAGTCGTGCAGCCCGCTCGTGCCGAGGGCGCACCCGTCGCACACGCCATCCCGCAGGATGCGCCAGGCGTAGGCGGCCTCGTCCTTGTTTTCCCAGGCGGCGCGGAAGACCTCGTGGAAGTTGTTCGGCCCCTGCTGGCCGAGGCCAAAGGGGACCAGGCTCGCCCAGTTTGCGGGCGTCCAGCGCTTGTTCTGGCGGAATGGATTCGACATGGGAAAGAGTGTAGCACAGTGTTCGGGCTGTGGCGCACGGCCGGAATTTAGCCGAGCGAAGTACAGTGCCCAAACCAGAGCGACTTGCTGAATATAGGCTACGTGCAACTATGGAGCGCCGGCGGCCCGCCGGCAGATTGCGCCGCCGGCGCAAGAGAGCGTTCTGGAAATGCTGCCGTTGCAGTAGTAGTCGCGTGTCTCGGGGGGACTTCGGCAACGTGTTCTTGCACCTTCGGCGCCATGCCGGCGAGCCGCCGGCGCTCCATACATTGTTCTTGCACCTTCGGCGCCATGCCGGCGGGCCGCCGGCGCTCCATACATTAGTCTTGCACCTTCGGCGCCATGCCGGCGAGCCGCCGGCGCTCCATACATTAGTCTTGCACCTTCGGCGCCATGCCGGCGAGCCGCGGGCGCTCCATATATAAGTCGATTACCTGGGCCGTTGGTCCTGGCTGTTATGGGGTGCGCCTTTCGGCGCGTTGGACAGCCGGGACGGCTATCCTACATTGACCGCGGATAGGCCAAAGGTTCTTTGTGGTGGAAATCTCTGCGCCCCTGTGGGCACCCTAAAAGAAGCGCCCCGGGCGCCGTGTGTGGCGTCCGGGGCGCGCAGGCGTGGTGTTTTGCTTACTGGAAGTTCAACTGGGTGTAAACCAGGACGTGCGCAATGACGGTGAAGCGGGTGTCCTCGGTCGGGGCGGCGTCGCTGGCCAGGCGCAGCGTGGGCACGCCGCATTCGTCCTGGTTGAGGTCGTTGAGCAGGTCGAGGGGCGTTTCCGCGACGAGCTCGAAGCCTTCACCGAGGCCGTTGGCGTCCGAGACGGCGCCCAGGTCGATCGGATCGCTGCTCGGTCCGATGACGGTCAAGTCGGCGGCGGCCATGGTGTAGGCGCTGAAATCGCCTTCGGTGGCGATGAACTCCAGCGATTCGAGTTCGACCGAAGGGATGTCCACCAGCGCGGCGATATCGGCACCGCCGAAGGTGGTAAGCAGTTCATCGAGGCGCTCCTCGCTGAAGAGGTCGCAGAACAGTGTGAGCGCGACATCGACATTGCCGCCGTCCTGCTCCGCGGCAATGATCTCGGCGTCGGTCACGATGGTGATGGCCACGGGAATGGGGGGCAGCGCCAGTCCGGTGCATCCGGAGAGTCCGGAGAAGCAAAGGGCGGCGAGTCCCAGGCTAAGGCCCAGTGCGCGCGCGGCGCGCGGAATTGCGGAATACGGCATGAGATTGGGTTCCTTGGGGTTGTTGATGGCTGGCCACAGTTACCCTACTGTACCCGAGAATTCGGCCCGCATTACAGATCGGAATCGGCTCAACCCGCCTTGAAGGTTGACAGCACCTTCCACATGGTCTTATCCCAGCGGAAGCGGGCCGCGATCTGCTGCCCGGTGTGGATGCGTTTGTTTCGGGCGTGCCCGCCCTCGGCCAGGATGCGCTTCATGGATTGGAAATAGGCGTCGAGGCTTTCGCCGTTGAAGTAGATCGGCGCGTCGCCGGCGTTTTCCATGACGCCGCGCGAACCCGCCGCCAGGACGGGCGCGCCCGCCGCGAGCCCTTCGAGCACGCGCAGGCCGCTGCCGTCGTCCGGGCCGGCGTAGAGTACGAAGTCGGCTTCCCGGTAGAGGCCGCCGAGGTGGTTGTCCGGGCATTGTTCGATGCGGACGACGCGCGGTCCCCACTGCGCGGGTTCCTCGGGCAGGGCGGGGCCGACCACCACGTGCGTCTGGGGGAATTCCTTGATGCGGGCGTCGAGCGCGGCGCGGATCTTATCGAGGAGCGGCGCGGTGAGGGGATCGTAGAGGAAGACGATATAGGGCTTTTCCACAAACGGGGTCGCGGGTTCGGACAGGGCGGTGGAGACGCCCGGCGTGGCCACGACAATCTTTTCCATGGAGGCCTCGAAGACCTCCAGGCATCGCCGCCGCACGTGTTCGGACGGCGCGATGATGTGGCGGGCCTGGGCGCAGGCCTTCTTGATGGTCTTGATGCCCGGCGCGGCGGGATTCCGGTCCCAGGGGAATAGATCGAGCGCGAGGAGCACCTGCGGGACGGCCTGGCCGGTGTAGGGGGTCTGGATCGCGGAAAGCAGGAGGTCGATCTTGTGTTCGGCGATCGCCGCGTCGAGGTTTGCGCCGCCGCGCCGCCAGAGGCCGCCGGGTTTGCATTCGAGCGGGATGGCGGGGAGCTCGGGGAGCCCGGGGGCGCGCCCTTCTTCGTGGAGGCACGAGAACTGGATCGCTTGCTTTTCCTTGCGGATGCACGCGAGCACCCGCGCCAGGTACCGATGGGCGTGGTGCGGGAAGGGGTGCGGGTCAAGCGGGAGCGTGTTTATTCCAATGTGCATAATCGGGGGTACAGCCGTTCATGACGCGTAGCGTCACCCGTTAAGGATGAAATACTGCTCCTGACTGTTGGCGATCTTCTGGAGTCTCGCACGCTCAAGCCTTCGCGGCGGAGCCGCGGAGCTTGAACGTGGCACCCATGGCTCCCTTTGAAATATCGGAGCAGGTACTCCAGGGGCCGCCGGGCGGCGCGGAAGACGCCCTGCCGGCGGGCGCCACGCGCGGTATACTACACCATCCCGCGCGCGAATTCACTGTAAGGCGCGGGTGGTTCTGGAACCGCCCGGGGGCCGCATGGTAAGATGGGGGGCCAAGTGGGCCGGGCCGCTCCCGTCGCGGCCCTCGCGCGCATCCCGGTACGTCACCCCGATCCCCACCGTGTGCGGGGTGTGCCGGTGGCGCGCGCCGGCCCGCCAATCGCCCCGAGGAATGGATTGTCCATGAACCAGCTCGACCAGCTTGAATCCAAGAGCGTTCACATTTTGCGCGAGGCCTACCGCGAGTTCAAGAGCCTGTGCATGCTGTGGTCCATCGGCAAGGACAGCACGGTTATGCTCTGGCTTGCGCGTAAGGCCTTTTTCGGTCACTGCCCGCTGCCCCTGGTGCACATTGACACCTCCTATAAGATCCCCGAGATGATCGCGTACCGCGACCGGCTTGCGCTGGAGTGGAATCTGAACATGATCGTGGGGCAGAACAAGGAGGCCCTCGCGGCGGGAATGACCTTTCCCGAGGGCAAGATCACCCGCCTGGAATGCTGCAAGGCCCTCAAGAGCGAGGCGCTCAAGCACACGCTTTCGGGCGACTGGCCCCGGATGCGCCTGAACCACAGTACGGGCCAGTACGAGGTGGACACGAACACGGAGCCCTTCACCGGGGTGATCGTGGGCGTGCGATCCGACGAGGAGGGGAGCCGTTCGAAGGAGCGCTATTTCTCCCCGCGCGATCGCCAGAACGACTGGGACGTGGACGACCAGCCGCCCGAACTCTGGAACCAGTACAAGACGGACTTTGCCCCGGGCACGCACGTGCGTATTCACCCGCTGCTCGACTGGACCGAACTGAACCTCTGGGAGTACATCGAGCGGGAGAAGATCCCGGTGGTGGATCTGTACTTTGACCGGGGCGAGGGCACCCGCTACCGCTCCCTGGGCTGCGGGCCGTGCACCGCGTGCGTCCAGTCGACGGCGAGGAACGTGCCGGAAGTGGTCGAGGAGATCCGTAGCGGCAAGTTTGCGAATATCGCGGAGCGATCCGGCCGCGCGCAGGACAAGGATGACGGCGGCGGTCTGGAAACGCTGCGCCGTGAAGGCTATATGTAGGCCGCCCGCGGCCTGGCCGCGTGGCATGGCGGCAGAAGTTTCCATCATCGAAGCCCGAAGGAGTGGCGCAGAACTCCCGCGATATCACCAGCGGTACAGGTAGACGGATGAGCACGATTACGAAGGTCGAAAAAGAGCACATGGACGTGGTGATCGTGGGCCATGTGGACCACGGCAAGAGCACGGTGATCGGCCGGCTGATGGCCGACACGGGATCCCTGCCCGAGGGCAAGCTGGAGCAGGTCAAGGCCATGTGCGCGCGCAACGCGCGCCCCTTTGAATACGCCTTCCTGCTCGACGCGCTGAAGAACGAGCAGGCCCAGGGCATTACGATCGACACCGCGCGGTGCTTCTTCAAGACCGCCAGGCGCCACTACATCATCAATGACGCGCCCGGTCACATCGAGTTCCTGAAGAACATGGTGACGGGGGCCGCGCGCGCCGAGGCCGCGCTGCTGGTCATCGACGCCCACGAAGGGGTCCAGGAAAACAGCAAGCGCCACGGTTACATGGTTTCGATGCTGGGCCTCAAGCAACTCGCCGTGCTGGTGAACAAGATGGACCTGGTGGACTACAGCGAGGCGCGCTTTGAGTCCATCAAGGCCGAATACCTCGCCTTCCTGGAGCAGCTCGGCGTGCATCCGGCGGCCTTTATTCCGGTCAGCGCGCGCGAGGGCGTCAATATCGCCGCCAGCTCGGAAAAAGAGATGCCGTGGTACGACGGGAAGACCGTCCTGGAGCAGGTGGACGCGTTCAATAAGATCCGGGGCGACGAAACCCGGCCCTTCCGGATGCCCGTGCAGGACATTTACAAGTTCACCGCCGCCGGGGATGATCGCAGGATCGTGGCGGGCACGGTGCTCACCGGGATAGTCCGCGCGGGGGACCCGGTCCGCTTTCTGCCCTCGGGCAAGGAGTCGACGGTGAAGACGGTCGAAGCCTTCAACGCGACCGAACGCACGGAGGCCGTTGCGGGCTATGCGACGGGACTGACCCTCACGACGCAGATCTACATCAAGCCCGGCGAGCTCATGGTGCGGGCCGACGAGCCACAGCCGCGGGTCAGCCGGCGCTTTCGCGTCAACATGTTCTGGATGGGCCGCCCGCCCATGGTGAAGGGCAAGCCTTACAAGCTCAAGGTGGGATCCGCCGCGGTTTCGGCCGAACTCGCCGAGATAATCCAGGTGCTGGACGCCTCGGAGCTGACTTCGGTCCAGAACAAGCAACAGGTCGAGCGCCACGATGTCGCCGAGTGCATTCTGGAAACGGTGCGCCCGATTGCCTTCGACTTGCGCAACGAGATCGAGGCGACGGGCCGCGTGGTGATCGTGGACGATTTCGAGATCGCGGGGGCCGGGGTGATTCTGGAGGCGCTTGACGAGTCGGGATCCGTTATGGCGGAGCACATCCGCGCCCGCGAATTCTCCTGGGAACGCGGGCCCGTCACACAGGAGGAGCGGTCCGCCCGGTTTCACAATGTGGGCAAGCTGATCATCCTGCACGGCGTCTACGGGTGCGGCAAGCGCCGCGTGGCGAAGCAACTCGAGCGGCGCCTCTTTGACCGCGGCCACAAGACGTACTATTTCGGTATATCCAACTACTTCGAGGAACTCGACCACGACGTGCGCACGCGCGATCGGGGCCGCGAGGAGCACCTTGAGCGCCTGGGCGATCTTGCGCGCGTGATCACCGACGAAGGCACGCTGCTTATCACCACCGTGACGGACGCCGACGACTACGATCTTGAACGGCTCAAGCTGATGACTTCGCCCAACGAGATCTTTGTCGTCAACCTGGGCGAAAACCCCTTCGACAACTACCCGATCGACGTCGCGTTGCCCTACCGGCCGGATATGGACGAGGCGCTGGACACTATCATCGGGAAGCTGCGGGACAACGGCGTCCTGCACAAGTAGGCGGCGCGCGGGGCTGGCGGGGCGCCGGCTCGTTTGGCGATTGGATGCGGGCCAGCTTTACGGCGCCGGGGGGTTCGGGCGCGGCCCTTTCTTGGTGTACACTGTGGGGTGGGGACCACGGGTTCCATCAGGCCGCGCGTCCCGTTTCGCCTTCGAACGCCGTATCGCCGGGAAGGAGTCCGCACCATGCGTCGCCGCCAATTCCTCTCCACATGCCTGGGCGCCAGTCTGACCTCGGCCTTCTCCATCAACGCCGCGGGGGCCAACGAGCGCGTCGTCGCCGCGGTCATGGGCATCCGCGACCGGGGGATGGACCTGGCGCTCGAAATTGCGGTCCGCCCGGACGCGGAAGTGCGGTATCTCATCGATCCCGACACGCGCCTCTTTGAGAAACGCGCCGATGCCATTGAAAAGCGGAGCGGGGTGCGCCCGCGCTGCATCACCGATTTCCGTCAGGCGCTGGACGACCCGGAAGTGGACGCGCTGGTCATCGCCACGCCGGATCACTGGCACGCCCTGGCCACGATCCTGGCGTGCCAGGCGGGCAAGGACGTTTATGTCGAGAAGCCCACCTCCCACAGCATCTGGGAAAGCCGCAAGATGGTGGAGGCGGCTCGGAAGTATGGCCGGATGGTCCAGGTAGGGCTACAGAACCGCAGCGCGGAGTATTGCGAAATCGCGCGGGAGCGCTTGCAGTCGGCGGACTTCGGGGATATACACTTTGTGCGCATCGTCAATTCCAAGCTCCGCGAAACCATTGGCCGCAAGCCCGATGGGACCGCCCCTGACGGCGTGGATTATGATTTGTGGCTGGGCCCAACGCCGGCGCGCGCGTTCAACGAGAACCACTTCCACTACAACTGGCACTGGTTCTGGAGGTACTCCGGCGGGGACGTCATCAACGATGGCGTTCACCAGATGGACCTTGCGCGCTGGCTGACGGGGCAGACGTTGCCGAAGGCGGTTACCTCCGCCGGGGCGCGGCACGTCTTCGACGATGATCGGGAGACGCCGGACACGCAGACCATCACCTGGGAGTTCGAGGGGATGCTGATGACCCTGGAGCAGACTCTCTGGACGCCGTATATGAAGAAGCACGCGTTCGAACTGCGCGAGAAAGACGACCTGCCCAACTGGCCCTTCGCGGGGACGCGGATCGAGATCTACGGCACGCGCCAGTTCATGTTTTTCGGGCGCATGGGCGGCGGATTCCAACTATTCGACGGCGATGGCAACACGGTGGCGATCCAGCCGGGCCGGTTTGCGCCCGCGAACACGAAACACGTGGCCAACTTCATCGACAGTATCCGATCACGCGCGATTCCGAATGGCGACATCGAAGCGGGGCACTATTCCACGCTGCTCGGCCACTATGGCAACATCGCGTTCCGCACGGGACGCCGGTTACACATCGATCCCGCCACCGAAGGGTTTATCGACGATCCGGACGCCAATTCGTACGTGCGGCGCACATACCGGGAACCGTGGGTTATCCCCGAGGTGGTTTAATCCGAATCAGGCGACCGCGCGTTCAGTGGGCGTATTTGAGAAGGGCGAAGCCGCCGATGAGCAGCACGGTAAACGCGACCACGAGCAGGTTGAACCAGCGGTCAATGAAGCCGCGAATCGGCTCGCCAAAGAAGTACAGCAACCCGGCGACGAGATAGAAGCGGGCGGCGCGCCCCACGAGTGACGCAATCATGAACATGGGGAAGTTGATCAGGAAGACGCCGGCGGCAATCGTAATAACCTTGTAGGGGATCGGCGTGAAGGCGGCGACGAATACGACCCAGAAGTTGTACTGGTCGTAGAGCGCGCCCACCTGGTTGAATTTGATTTCCGTGAAGCCGGGGACGTAGTTGTAGAAGAGCTGGTCGACGGCCGCCCAGGCGCCCCACCCGATGGAGTAGCCGATGGCTCCGCCAATTACGGAGCCGGCGGTGCAGATCGCGGCGAAGCGCAGCGCTCGCTCGCGCTTGCCGACGCAGAGCGGGAGCAGGAGCACATCCGGGGGAATGGGGAAGAAGCTGGCTTCCGCGACGGCCAATAGGAAAAGCGCGGGCGCGCCATAAGGCGTGTTGGCCCAGCTCAAGACCCAGTCATACAGATTTCGGACCCATTTCATCGGCGTTTCCTTGTTCCCCGAGGGCGTCCCCGACGCTACAGCGCTATCGGCGGTTCGTAAAAGTGGTGAAGCACCGCGTGGTGCGTGATGTCGCGCTGCAACGGCGTAATGCTGACCTTGCCCTGCTCGATGGCCTCGAAGTCGGTGCCCGACTCGCGGACATGCGAGGGCTCGTCGCCCCCGATCCAGTAGTAGACGCCTCCGCGCGGATCGTGGCGCTCCACGATCTCGTCGTGGTAGTCCCGGCGGCCCATTCGCGTGATGGCGACCCCCTTCAATTCGTCGTAGGGCGTATCCGGCACGTTGACGCTCAGCGCGGTGTCCGCCGGGAGGCCGTGCGCCAGGACATAACGGGCAACCAGGGCGCCCACCCGCGCGGCGGTGGCCATATGGGCGGGGCGATAGCTCACATCGGAGACCGCGATGGCGGGGATGCCCAGCAGCATGCCCTCAAAGGCGCCGGCAACGGTTCCAGAATAGGTCACATCGTCGCCCAGGTTGGCGCCCGGGTTCACCCCGGAGACCACCAGGTCGGGACGGCGTCCCAGGAGGTGGCGCACGGCAAGCATGACGCAGTCGGTCGGGGTGCCGTCGACCATATGCCATCCTGGCTCCAAGGCCGTGACGCGCAGGGGTTTATGGAGGGAGACGCTGTGGCCCACGGCGCTCTGCTGGCTCTCGGGCGCATACACGGCGACGGTTCCGAGTGGGGCGAGGGCCTCGGCCAACAGGCGAAGCCCCGGCGCGCGAACGCCGTCATCATTGGTTACGAGGATTAGGGGAGGGTTCATGGAGATCCTGCGTCGTGGGGATTGGCCGCCGCCAGGCGCTGCAATGCGGGCACGTTATAGCACAGCCCGACCGCGCCAGCCAAGCTGCCCGAGGGGCGGTGAACTGGACAAAATGCAAAAGCGATAAAATCTGTGTGCGGCGGGCGGGAATTTCGGGTACAATAGGGCAACGGGTTAGCTATGTACCTGCTTGGGATGGGGCGTCTCGGGTCTAGTGATCGGATTCCGGGACTTCTTCGATTGGTATGAACCGGGTCCTGCGCTCGGGGGCCACCGGGACAGGCTACGCAAGAGGTTGCGGAGCTTGAACCGGGGCCGCCGCGCCGTTGCCCGATGTGCGAGGATCGCCCAATGGGAAAAGCGTCCATTCTCGTTGTGGATGACGAAGCTGGAATCCGCAGCGCGCTGGTGCAGTGGTTTGCGCTGCTCGGCTATGAGGTCGAGTCCGCGGCCGATGGCGTGGAGGCGGTGGAATTGTGTGGGGTCCGCCGTTTTGATGTAATCACGATGGATCTCGAAATGCCGCGTATGGGGGGGATCGAAGCGATTCGCGCGATCCGCGCCCACCACGGCGCCACGCCCATCCTCGTGGTGACCGGCATGCCGCGCCGGATACACGAGGCGCTGGCCGCCGGCGCGACCAAGATCCTCATGAAGCCGTTGCACCTCAGGGAGTTGGAGAACGAGGTGCGTCTGGCGCTGGCGGGCGGCGAGACCGCGTAGCCGCATCAGAAGTCCGAGCGCCAGGAAATGGTGGGGCGAGGGGGGCCTTCGTAGAATGCTCTGGACAAATGGGGGTGTAACTGCTAAAATCGGACATAATACAGGAGCGGCGTAAGGATTTATCACTTTTCCCGGGCCGCGTGTGCGTCGTGGCGACGGCCAGGAAGCCTTGGACACCGCATGTCGGAACGTCCGGTTGTGCTGGTCGCAGCCATGGTACGGGAAAGTGCGCCAGACAGGAACATCGTGCGTTCCGTCCGCGCCGAAGTCGCCCCTGGCTGGGTCCCGGCGCCTCCGGGCTCGGCGCGATGGAAGGAGAGCCGCCGCCCGCATCCCGCTGGCGCGGCTCATGCAGGAGAAAGGCCTACAACGTATGGGGTGCGGCGATGGCACAAACTAAGACGACCTCCCGGAAAAAGGCCCCGGCGAAGCCCAAGGCCGCGACAGCAAAGCGTCCGCCCGCCGCCAAGTCGGCGTCAGAACGGCCCAAACCCAAACCCAAACCAAAGGCCAAGCCCGCGCCGGCGAAGCCGGCCACGCCCGCGGCGCCGAAGCCTGCGGCCTCGAAGCCCACAGCGTCCAAGCCCGCAGCCTCGAAGCCCGCGCCGGCCAAGCCGGGCGCGGCCAGTCCACAGGGCGTCAAGGTCCTTCCCAAGGCGTTTCTTCTGGGGCTGTGCGAGGCCATCCGGACGGTGGTGGCTCCGATGGTCCACCAGGTGAAGGGGCGGGAGGTGGTGGATCAGGCCACGAGCGGGGACGCGACGTTCGAGATTGACAAGGTGGCCGAGCGCGCGCTGCTGGCGTATCTCAAGGCCGAGCGCGCGCCCGTGGCGTATTATTCCGAGGATTCGGGGTATTCCACGTTTACCAACGATACGCCGCAGCACCTGCTGATCGTGGATCCGATCGACGGCACGCGGGCGGCCAAGAATGGGTTTGAGGGGTGCGTGGTGGCGGTGGCGAGCACGCGGGTTATAGAGCGCCCGACGATGGCGAATGTGGACACCGCGTGTGTGATGGAGATTGTGGGCGATCGCACGTTTTACGCGGAGCGCGGCAAGGGCGCGCGGATTTACGCCGACGGCAAGCTGAAAAAGATAAGGCTGTCCGAGAATGTCGATCTGGAGACGGTTTCGTGGTCGATGACGGTGCCGGCGCGCCCGGCGGGCCTGATCTTTACGGCGGCGGCGCCCCTGATCGATCTGACGAGTCTAAAGGGAGGCTTTTTTGCATGCAACAGCACGTCGTTCAGCCTGACGCGCCTGCTTACCAACCAGCTTGACGCGTGCGCGGACTTTGCGGGGCGGTATCTGCGCGAGATACCGGACCTGGTGAAGGATCAGTTCATCAACGCGGGCCGGGGCAACGTGCTGGGCATAGCGCCGTACGACATGGCGGCGTCCCTGCTCATCGCGAAGGAAGCGGGTTGCATCGTGACGGACGCCTACGGCGAGTCCTTTGACGACGTGCTCTTGCTCGACAGCTCCGAACATAATCACCAGTCGCTTATCGCGGCCGCCAACCCGACGCTGCACGAGAAGCTCATGATTTTTTTCGACACGCGGATCAAGCAGCACGTGGCGGCGATGCAGCGCGCCCGGGGCTGATCGCGCGAATAACCCGGCCTCGCGGGGGTATACTCCTGGAAACGCGCCCTTACGCCGAAGCGGCCCGCGCGCACACGGAGTCCCCAGCACGATGAGCGAAACCGCAACCGCGAGCCCCGCCGCCGGCCTTTTTTCCCTGCGCGACGTGCGCAAGGAATATCACATGGGCGAGGTGGTGGTGCAGGCCTTGCGCGGCGCGACACTGGACATCGCCCAGGGGGAATTCCTGGTAATCCTCGGGCCGAGCGGATCCGGCAAGAGCACCCTGTTGAACATCATCGGCGGGCTTGACGCGCCCACCTCGGGGGCTGTGTTGTTTCGCGGGGCGGATCTGGCCCGCTACAACGAATCCCAGCGCACGCAGTACCGCCGCCGCCACATTGGGTTCGTGTTCCAGTTCTACAACCTCATGCCCAACCTGACCGCGGAAGAGAATGTGGAGCTGGCGACGGAAATCTCGGCCGATCCGATGCCCGCTGCCGAGGCGCTGGACCTGGTCCGGCTCGGCGATCGGCGCACCCATTTCCCCTCGCAGCTCTCCGGCGGCGAGCAGCAGCGCGTGGCGATCGCGCGTGCGGTGGCGAAGCGCCCGGAGATCCTGCTGTGCGACGAGCCGACTGGCGCGCTCGATATCGCCACGGGCCAGGTGGTGCTGAACGCGCTGAACGAGATCAACCGCCGCATCGGGACGACGCTTATCGTTATCACGCACAACGCGGCGATCGCGGGACTTTCCGACCGCGTGATCCAGATGCGGGACGGGCACGTGCACAGCATCGAGGTCAACCCGCGCCGGATGGGCGTCGAGGAGCTCGCGTGGTAATAGGGGCCTTCCACAAGAAGCTGCTCCGCACGATGGTGCAGCAATGGGCGCAATCGCTCGGCGTGATCATGGTGGTCCTGTGCGGGATCGCGGCGTACATCTGCGTGTACTCGGCGTACCTGAATCTCAGCCTGACGCGGGACACGTACTACGCGCAGAACCGCTTCGCCGATTTCGAGATTCTCGTTGACCGCGCCCCCGAAACCGCCGTGTTCAAGGTGGCGTCGATCCCCGGCGTGCGCCAGGCGCGCAAGCGCATTGTGAAAGAGGTGAACGTGGATGTGGCGGGGGTGGATGAGCCCCGCATCGGGCGGCTGATCTCCATGCCGGATCGCGAAGGGCCGGTGATCAACGATGTCGTCGTGCTTGCGGGCCGCTACTTTTCGCCCGGCGCGCAGACCGAGACTATTTTGAGCCAGGATTTCGCCGACGCCAACGGACTGGAGATTGGCGACCGCGTGGCTATATCCGTGGAGAACAAGCGCTATTCGCTTCGCATCATCGGTATTGGCGCCTCCCCGGAATACGTCTATATGATCCGCAATGTGCAGGCGCTGGTGCCGAGTCCCGAGCGTTTCGGCGTGCTCTGGGTGCCGGAGGATTTCGCGGAGACCGCGCTCGACCTGAAGTCCGCGTGCAACAACATCGTCGGGCTCGTGGACGATCCGGAGCAGCTCGACGCCATTCTGGACGAGGCGGAGAAGATCCTGGATCCGTACGGGGTATTCGCGAAGGTGAAGCGGGAGGACCAGCTTTCGAACCGTTTCATTTCCGACGAGATCAAGGGGCTCTCCGTTTCGGCGAAGATCATCCCCACGCTGTTTCTGGGCATCGCCGCGCTGATCCTGCTTATCCTGCTCAACCGCATGGTCCGCACGGAGCGCACGCAGATCGGCCTTATGAAGGCGTTTGGCTATTCCGACTGGGCCGTTGGCTTCCACTATATCGAGTACGGGATCATTCTCGCGGTTATCGGCTGTATTGGCGGATTCGCGCTCGGCCAGTGGATGGCCGGGGGCATGATTGCGCTCTATGTCCAGTTCTACCAGTTCCCGATACTGGAATCGCGCGTCTACCTGGATGTGCTGGCGTGGTCCATGGGGATTACAATCTTCTTCGCGACGCTTGGGGCGCTCGCGGCGGCGGTTCAGGCGGCGCGCATTCACCCGGCGGAGTCCATGCGCGCCGAAGCGCCCCGCGCGGTGAACCAGGTCTGGCTGGAGTATTTTCCGTTTCTCTGGCGGCGGATCTCGTTCACCTGGAAGATGATCCTCCGCAACATTTCTCGCAACCGTTTTCGTTCCGGCGTGAACCTCTTCGGAACCGCCATTTCGCTGAGCCTGCTGCTCATGGGGTTCTTCATGATCGACGCGGTGGAATTCGGGATGGACTTCCAGTTCCTCGACGCGCAGCGCGAGGACGTGAAGATCAGCTTCCAGCGCGAGCAGGGCAAGGACGTCTTCTACGAGGTGAGCCGCTTCCCCCATGTCCGGCGCGCGGAGCCGCTGCTGGAGTACCCGTTTGAAATGCGTTCGGCCTGGCGCAAGAAGGACGCGGTCATCACCGGAATTCCGCGGGGCGCGGAGATGCAGAAGGTCATGAATTTCGAGCGGCGGGAGTACGACCTGGGCGATAGCGGGGTGGTGCTGGCGGAAAACCTGGCGGAGCAGCTCGGCGTCCAGCGCGGGGACACGCTGGAGATCGAGCCGCTGCTCGGGCGCATCGACCGCACCTACACCGTGACGGTGCGGGATATCGCCCAGCAGTTCCTGGGCACGGCGGCCTACATGGAGCACGGCGCGCTCAGCCGGATGCTCGACGAACCCTTCGCCATCAACAGCGCGCTGCTGCGGATCGAGGAGGGCAGCCGCGACAGCTTGAACCGGGCGCTCAAGGAGATCGGCGGTATCGGCGCCGTCACCTTCAACCAGGACGCCTACGACGCGATCAAGAACACCATCGGGCAGAGCATGTACATCACCAACACGATCCTGCTCAGCTTTGCCGGCGTGATCGCCTTTTCGATCATCTACAACATCACCGCCGTTTCGCTTTCCGAGCGCCAGCGCGAACTGGCCTCCCTGCGCGTGCTCGGCTTTACGGTGGCGGATGTCGGCCGTATCATGTATTTCGAGAACATCGTGCTGGGCCTTATCGGCATCGTGGCGGGCATTCCCCTGGGCATGGGTATCTGCGCGCTGCTGGTCACGGCCTACAGCAACGACATGTTTCACCTGCCTTTTCATATTGACCGGAGCACCTATGTGACCTCGGTCCTGCTGACCTTTGCCTTCGTGCTGCTGGCGAATCTCGCCGCGCGGCGGAAGATTGGGCGGCTGGACCTGGTGGAAGTGCTCAAGGAGCGGGAGTAGTTCATGAAACGCATCGCCTGGATCGCCGCCGCCGCCGCCGTGCTGCTGCTGATCGTCCTCTCCATGCGGCCGCAGCCGGTTCCCGCCGACATCGGTACGCCCGAAACGCGGACTGTGCGGGAGTTCATCGCCGAGGAGGCCAAGACCCGGCTGCGCGACGAGTACCTGATCGACATGCCGGTCACCGGGACGCTCAAGCGCATCGCGCTGGAGGTGGGCGACGTCGTCGAGGCCGGGGCCGCCATCGCGGAGATGGACGCGTTCGACCTGGAGCAGCGCGTTCGCGGCCTGGAGTACCTGATCCGCCAGGCGGAGGCGCAGATCGCGGGGGTGGACAGCGGCAAGCCCAAGAGCGAGGACATTGACACCGCCGCGATGCGCGCGCAGGAGATGCGGGACGCGCTTCGGATAGCGGAGAAGGAACGCGAGATCGCCGGTATTAACTTCGAGGAGGCCGAGCGGGATTTCAACCGCATCCAGCGGCTCCACGCCCAGGGGGTGGCCAGCCAGAGCATGCTCGATGACGCCGATCGCGCATTCAAAGCGGCCCGCGAACAGCGCGAGGCGGCGCGGCTCGCCGTCGCGTCGGCGCGGAAGAACGTGGAGATTTCCGACCTCGCCTCCAGCCGGGTCACGGCCTCCATCGACGACAACGAATACCTCCGCGAGGTGTACCGCGCCGAAATCAAGCGCCTCGAAGCCGATCTCGCCATCGCGCGGAGCGACCTCGAAAAAGCCGTCATCCGCGCGCCCGTCACCGGCCCGGTCCTCGAAAAGTTCATCGAGAACACGCGGTTTCTCGCCGCCGGCACGCCGATCATGACCATCGGCGACCTGTCCACCATGGAGATCGAGAGCGACGTCCTCTCCGAGGAGGTGGTCGCCGTTGAACCGGGGGACAGCGTCGAGATTGTCGGGAAAGCGCTCGGCGACGCGACCATCACCGGCAAGGTCGATCGCATCTATCCGTCCGCCTTCCAGAAGATCTCGTCGCTCGGCATCGAGCAGCAGCGCGTCAAAACGATCATCGCGTTCGACAACAGCGAACTGAACCTCCGTGCGGGCACCCGCCTCGATGTCCGAATCATTATCGATCAGGCCGAAAACACGCTTGCCGTGCCCGAGCGCGCCCTCTTCCGCCGCGACGGCGTCTGGCACGTCTTCGCCGTCGAAGGCGGCAGGGCCCAGCTTCGCACGGTGTCCGTCGGGCTGAAAAACGACACCTGGGCGCAGATCACGGGCGGGCTCGCGGCGGATGAGGAGATCGTGCTGGAGCCGAGAAACGACCTGGAGCCCGGGAGCCGGGTGGTGGCGCGGTGAGGGGAGCGGGGACTCCGATTGGTGACCTGAACTGCAATTGATCGGCCAGGATGTTGGTAAATTTGAGTATTCGAGGGCTGAAGGTATGACAGGATTATTGATGACGATAGTTGTCGGTGCTGTTGGGGTTGTAGTCGCTTGGCTTCTCAATAAGTTCTTGAGCCAATTGTGGGCTGCGAGAGAACGCAGTTCGGCCGTGCTCTTGAGACCATATATCTCGGCTGACGAGGCACAGTTGAGATCAGGAAAATTCGATATTGTAGATGGAGTGGTGAAGTCGGACCCAGTATTGACCGTTACCGCATCTATCGTCCAGGGAGATAAGAAGGTGACGATCGGATACGGCTATGCAGAGCTCCCAAACAAGCAGCAAATGGGTCTCGCAATTTGTCGAGGCACGGTTAAGACTATGGAGCCAGGTGGGCCGAAGAGTGTTTGGCAGGCTCATATGTCCTATGCGGAGATCTCGCAAATCGAACAGATAGTCTTTGTCGCAGATGGAAACCCGGAAGAAAAATGGAGCGTATCCGAAAAGGACATTGAGTCGGTAAGAAAACAGGCACGCAGTCAGTTGAGATAGGGAGTTGACGAATAAACCTGAGATGCCGGGGATGCATAGTCTTGCGATTCGGAAGCAGCCAGGAGACTACTCCACCGGAGCGCCAAACTATGGAGCGCCGGCGGCCCGCCGGCCAGACCCAGCCACAAGACCCCGCCCCCGAACAACAGCCTTGAAAGCGAAATACCACCCCAATGGAGCGCCGACATCCCTGCTGGCTCCGGCGACCACGTCGCCGAACCCGCCACTTACTGGCGGCATCCCAAAGCTCATCGCTGCACAGCACCAACAAAAAGAATTAAACCACGAATGAACACCAATAGGCACGAATAAGACCAGCACCCGAAAACGGGCTCGCGCGCATGAGCCACGTAGTGGCGGCATACCGCGGCCCAGGCGTGAGTGGAGCGAACCCAGCGTCAGCCACTTCCAACTCGGGGCGAGCGCCACATGAACCACCATCAATGTAAAAAAAAGGCGCGTGTTGGAACGTTGGCATTTCGCCTGCGGCGAATCCCTGACCTTGCCGGCACAGATGCCGGCGCTCCAAAACGCTCACTATCGTTGATTCAAGGTTCCAAATCGACTCAAGTTTACGCCCATATACCGAGATCGAGTTTAAATGCGATTGCCCTGTTCCAGCGACGTTTGATCCGCCGCTCGCGTTGAAGTAGTCTGTAGGCGCACGTATCGCGCCGGAGCAATCATGATGGATAGAATAGAAATATCCCCGCTGGTCTGCCACGGGAAGCCCGTCATCAAAGGAACCCGTGTGTTGGTCAGCACGGTGCTAAGCGCGCTTGCCGCTGGAGACACCGTGGGGACGATACTTGAAGATTATCCGAATTTGACCCCGGACGACATCCAGGCGGCCTTGGCGTTCGGCTCCGATCTTTCCCGTTTCGAAGAGCATCCCTACGATGTCGCGGCGTCGTGAAATTCCTGCTTGACGAGAACTTCCCGCGCGCGGCGATTGATTTGTTGAATCGTCCTGGTCACGTTGCGCTGGATATCCTCGGCTTGATTCGGGTGATTAAGGTGGGCAGCGGCATAAACCATGGGAGGAGACCTCGTGAGGGCCTTGGGTGGAGCAATCACCATCAGCGCTCAATTCCCGAACCATGCGCCCGTGACGCTATCGGGCCTCGGACAGGAGACATCAGATGCGTAGAGTTTTTTTCACCGTTGGCATGTTATTCGCCATTTCGTTTGCCGCCCACGCCGAAGACGCCCCCAGCCGTTGGGAGCCCGCCATAGCGGCGTTTGAGGCGGAGGACCGGGCCCAGCCGCCCGCGCCCGGCGGCGTCCTGTTTCTCGGCAGCTCCAGTATCCGCATGTGGGATCTGGAGAAGTGGTTTCCCGATCAGCATGTGCTGAACCGGGGCTTTGGCGGGTCGGAGATTTCGGATTCGATTCACTTTTTCGACCGCGCTGTGTTGCCTTACAAGCCTTCGGCGATTGTATTCTACGCGGGCGACAATGACATCGCGCGGGGGAAGGACGCGGGTCAGGTCGCCGCGGATTTTAAGGCCTTTGCGGAGAAGGTCTGGGCGGCCTTTCCGGAGGCGCGGATCCTGTTCATCGGTATCAAGCCGAGCACCGCGCGTTGGGCGCTGTACCCGGAGATGAAGAAGGCGAACGAGGCCATCCGGGCCTTTGCCGGGGAGGAGCCGCGGTTGACCTTTGTGGATATCGAGGGCGCGATGCTGGACGAGGACGGTGCGCCGCTGGAGTCGCTGTTGAAGGACGACGGGTTGCACATGACGGAGGCGGGGTATCGGATTTGGACGGATTTGGTGAAGGCGGGGCTGGAGGGTGAAGGGTGAAGGGTGAAGGGTGAAGGGTGAAGGGTGAAGGGTGAAGGGTGAAGAGTGAAGGGTGAAGAGTGAAGGGTGAAGAGTGAAGAGTGAAGAGTGAAGAGTGAAGGGGTCGTGTGGGCGTTGTTCCGCTGAGTGGAACGGAATGCATTCCCACGGAGGAGCGTGGGAACGAGTTCCAAAGCGAGCAAGGCTGGGAGCACGGCCACCCTCCCGTGCTCTCCGGGGCCTGTCATTTTTACGCGAACGCGGGTATAATGGCGTTACTATGGATAACCTGAGATTCATATATTGGGAAGACGAAGGGATGCTCATCGGGTATTTGGAAGAGTATCCCGACTACATGACCCAGGGCGTTTCGCTCGACGAGCTTAAAGATAATCTGCGGGATATCTTCGGCGAATTGACCGGTGGACACATTCCGTCGGTTAGACGGGCGGCCGTACTCGAGGTTTCGTGAAACGCCACGAACTCATCAAGCAGCTCGAGCTTTCCGGCTGCGTCTTGCTTCGCCATGGGGGCAAACATGACTGGTATCACAACCCCGTTACCCGAGTCTCCCAGCCAATTCCACGCCATCGTTAAATCAACGAGAGTCTCGCCAAGAGCATAATTAAGAAGCTATCTTGATGATTGGTAACCGCTCCACTTTCGGGGATGGAACTATTGAAGAAAGATGGCCTCCACATGGTTGACGAGGGCTACCGAATCTGGACCGTACTGGTAAAACCCGCGCTCAAAAAAGAGTGGGCCACCGGGCGTGCCGGCATTGAGCCTTCGAGCCGCTGCTTCAGGCGATCGGCGTGTGTGGCGCCAAATCAGCATGGTGGAGTGCGCGTGAATCGATCAGGCGACGCCGTTGTCGTGGCGTTGGCGGTCTGGAGTACGGGCACACGAACAGGCGTAGCCTGATCGCGTGGCACGTTCTCGGGGGGCGCACGCAGGCTTGCGCATCGCGATTGCGTGGCGCGGCCCCACTGCTGGCTCTTGTTCGCACTTTTCGGCTGTAATTGGCTACAATGCCGCCCCATGACGAACGGTAGCGACCAGATCCTTTCCATCAGCCAGTTGACACGGCGCATCAAGTCCCTGCTGGAAGGTGAGTTGGGGGCGGTGTGGATTTCGGGAGAGATTTCGAACTGGAAGCTGGCGGCGTCGGGGCACGCGTACTTCACGCTGAAGGATGAAAACAGCCAGATCGACGCGGTGATGTTCAAGGGGAAGCTCTCGCGGCTGCGTTTTGATCCGGAGAATGGGCTGGAGGTCCTGGCGCACGGGCAGATCTCGGTGTACGAGCGCCGGGGCAATTACCAGATTATCCTGAGCGACATGCAGCCGAAGGGCGTGGGCGCGCTCCAACTGGCCTTTGAGAAGCTCAAGAAGAAACTGGCGGCGGAGGGCCTCTTCGATGACCTGCACAAGCAGCCCCTGCCCATGCTCCCGCGCCGCATCGGCATCGTCACCTCGCCGACGGGCGCGGCTATCCGCGATATTCTGAATGTGCTCAACCGCCGTTTCGGCAGTGTCCATGTGATTCTCTACCCCGCGCGCGTGCAGGGTCCGGAGGCGGCCCCCGAGATTGTCGCGGGCATCCGCGCGCTGGATGCGTGGGGCGTCGACGTGATGATCGTCGGGCGCGGCGGCGGCTCGCTTGAGGATCTGTGGCCGTTTAACGAGGAAATTGTGGTGCGCGCGGTCTACGAGGCGCGCACGCCGATTATTTCCGCCGTGGGCCACGAGATCGACGTCGCGCTGACCGATTTCGCGGCGGATCTGCGCGCGCCCACGCCCTCGGCGGCGGCGGAGCTCGTGGTGAAGGAGCAGGCGGCCCTGGGCGACCAGGTGTTGCGGCTGAAAAAGCGGCTTGGCCAGGGCCTGGAACGCCAGCTTGCGGACGCGCGGCACCGCCTGGCGCTCGCGCGGAACAGCTACGCCCTCCAGCGCCCCGAAGAGATCATCCGGCAGCGGCGCCAGGAGACCGATGAACTGCGCATGCGCCTGGACGAGGCCCTGCGGCGGCAGATCCGCGATCAGCGGGTCCGCGCGGAACGTGCGGCGCGGGCGCTGGCCCTGCTTTCCCCGCGGAACCAGCTCGATCGCGCGGGCGAGCGCCTGAAACAGCTCCGGCGCCGCCTCCACGCGGCCGGCCGGGCCATTCCCGACGCCGGGCGTCACCGGCTGCGCCCGCTCCTCGCGCAGCTCGACGCCCTGAGCCCGCTGGCTATCCTGTCGCGCGGCTATGCGCTCGGGTGGAAGCTCCCGGAAAAGGAACTGATTCGCGATGCGGATACATTGAAGGAAAAGGACGAGATCTACGTCCGTTTTGGCCGCGGGGCGGTCACGGCGGCGGTAACCCATATTGAGGAACCGGTACATGGCCAAGGCCAGGGATGAAGCCACGTTTGAGAAGGATCTGGAAGCGCTGGAAGGCATTGTCGCCGCGCTGGAGGAGGGGGGGCTGTCGCTCGACGACGCCCTGAAGCAGTTTGAGAGCGGCATCACGCTTGCGCGCCGCTGCGAGAAGGCCCTGAGCAACGCGGAAAAGAAGATCGAAGTGCTCCTGAAGAACGCGGAGGGCGAACTGGAAGCGCAGCCCTTCGACGAGAGCGATCCGCCGGAGCCGCCCCGCGCGGCGCCCGAGAAGTCCGCCGCAAAAACCGCCCCCGCCAAGGCGTCCCCCGCGCCAGCCCGTGCCAGCGCGCCGGAGCCCGCGTATCACGACGAGCCGGAGCCCGAGCCCGAACCCGACGACGAGGATCTTCTTTTTTGATCGATGTCGCCGCCTACCTGAAGACCCGGGCCCAGCGCACCGAAACGGCCCTGGCGTCGTATGTCGCCGCGTGGGATGGCGCTCCCGCGACCCTGCTGGAGGCGGTGCGCTACAGCCTTTTCGCCGGGGGCAAGCGGCTGCGCCCCGCGCTCGCCCTGGGCGCGGCGGAGATTGTGTCCGGCGAGGATACGCCCGCGCTCCCGGTGGCCTGCGCGCTGGAAATGATCCATACCTACTCGCTGATTCACGACGATCTGCCGGCGATGGACAACGACGACCTGCGCCGCGGCCGCCCGACCTGCCACAAGGCCTTTGGCGAGGCGGCGGCGATCCTGGCGGGCGACGCGCTGCTGACCATGGCCTTCGATGCCCTGGCGGACACGGGTTCCGCCGCGATCGTGCGCGAAGTGGCCCGGGCGGCCGGCGCGGGCGGCATGGTGGGCGGACAGCAGGCGGATCTGGAGGGGGAGGGGAAGGCGCTGGGACTTGAAGCCCTCCAGCAGATTCACCGCGCGAAGACCGGCGCGCTGATCCGCGTATCCGCGCGGGCGGGGGCGATGGCGGCGGGCGCGGGCGAGGCGGCCATTGCGGCGCTGACGGCCTATGGAGAGAACCTGGGGCTGGCCTTCCAGATTACCGACGATATCCTGGACGTCACCGGCATTGAGGCCGATCTTGGCAAGCCCGTGGGTAGCGACGCTTCGCGGGAGAAATCGACCTACCCGGCGCTGCTCGGGCTCGACGAATCGCGCCGGCTCGCGGAAGTGGCCGTGAACGCCGCGATCGGGGCGCTACATCCCTTTGGCGCGGAGGCGGATGGATTTCGGGCGATCGCGCGGCATATCTTGAATCGCACAACCTGAAGCGCCCGGCAGGTCTCTCCCCGGGCGCGGGGCAACGACGGAGGAACCGGATATGTGGGCTTGGACTTCGGCGGTCGCCATGGCGGCCCTTTCGCTGGCGGCGGGCCCGCGCGAGATGCGCGAGCTGGAGAAGGGCAGCTTCTTTCTGCGCGCGGACACGCCAGTCATTCTGGCCGACGAACTGTACCCGGAGCGGGCGAGGCTGCTTGCGCCGCTGTCCCGCGCGGCCGGCGGGGAACTCCAGGTTATGCGCGCCTCCGAGGTGAGCCGTACGCCCGACGGGATATACATCGGCACGGCGGCGCATCCGGGGGGGCTCGACAAGCGGCGCCTGCGCAAACACCTGTACGGCGTGGCGGAGCTCGGGGAGGAGGGGTACCGCCTGGAGGTGGTGAAAAACGGCGTGATGCTGGCGGGCGGCGGGGAGCGCGGCGTGTGGCACGGCCTGCACACGCTCGCGGAGCTTCTCGCAACGCGCGGGGCCGACCTGCCCTACCTGATCATTCGCGACTGGCCGGTCCAGGGCGTGCGCGGGGTTTACCTTAGCGCGATGCCCGCCGAGGCGCACCTCCGGGACTATGCCGCGCTCCGGTGCACGCACCTTTTCTTCGATAGCCCCGACTTCCACGACCTGACCGGCGTGCGGGCGGAGGCCTGGCGCCGGGTGTTCGAGGCGGCGCGCGAAAACTACCTCGAACCCGTGCCGGTTTTCTCGACCCTCCACGGGATGGAGGCCTTTCTCCGGGCAAATCCCCGTTTGATCGAGGGGCGGGGCGTCGAGGAGGCGATCACGCTTCGCGGGGTGGAGTGGGCGGCGCTGCGTTACCCCAATATCATTGCCGAATCGCCCGAGGAGCTTGATGTATCGATCAGCGGCGTGCCGTGCGTTTACGGCAAGGACTACTGGATCGAGGCGCAGCCTATCGTCGCGCCGTTCCTTTCGAGCCGTCCGGCCTGGCGAATTCGCCGCGAGCTGGAAGGGGCCATTCCGAGCGGGGCCGAGGTTACCGTACGCTACAGCTTCGCCACCGAGGACTCCGGCACGCTGTGTTTCGCGGCCCCGGAGGCCCGGGAATGGCTTGCGGTCGCGCTGGAAAGGGTCGTCACCGTGTTGCGCCCGCGCGCCATCCACCTGGACCACGGCCGGATTGGCCGCCTCAACGCCGATCCGCGGTCGCGGGCGCTGGGTCTGGAGGACGCCGCGTATTTCGCGTGGACCCTCGAAGAGATCGAAAAGGCGGCCCGCGCGGCGGACCCGGACATCGCGCTGATGATGTGGAGCGATTTGCTGACGCCGCATCAGGGCGCGGGCCAGTACGGTTTCGAGGGGCTTGCGGAGCGGATTCCCGCTTCCATCGCCCGCCTGGGCCGCGCGCGCGCGGCGACGCCCGGCGAAGCCGTTGATCGGTTCGAGCAATTACAGCCCGTGGCGACATCGCCCGCGATAACGCTTTTTGACGGGCCCGCCGCGTCCGCCGGGGCGTTCCAGCAAGCGCTTGTGGAAGCGGAGGCGGCCGCGGGGGGCGGATTCATCGCGCCCGCGCACGATCCGGAAGCGGCGGCGCCCCTGCTCGATATGGCTTGGGGCGGGCTGGGCAACGCCTCGATCTGGACGCGGCGCCTGAACCGCTATTTCGACGCCTCGCTGGCCGAACCCGACTTCGCGGCGATACGGGGCGTGCTGACGCGCTATCTGAACCGCGCCACCCTGCGCGGGGACGACCCCCGGGCGTTGAACCGGCAATTTGAAGATTACTGCGGCAGGCACCTCGACGTGCTCTATACCGATGAGGCGGGCTATCGGCGGGTGCGATCCATGTTCGCCCTGATGACCGAGTATCTTGCGCTGGAGGACCGCTTCACCGCCTCCGGCGAGGAGGGCCACTTGCGCCGGCTCCGGGGCATTGTTACTGGCTGGCAGGCGCTCGACCCGGACGCCGCCGGCGAGCGCTACACGCGGATCCTCGAAACCATGGACGCGCAGCAGCTGTTTGTGCCCGCGACAATCCTGTTTCAGGAAGACCTGTATTACTACCGCGAGGATCGCCCGCCCTACCCGCAGTTTGAGATTCCCGTGCGTCCCGAGTTTCGGGATGCGCAATCCGAGGCCGAGGCCACGATCCGCCTGTTGCCCGGTCAGGCGGCGGTGCGGCGGATTGGTTTTGAAAGCGTCCGCGTCGACGCGATGGCGCTGGAGGCGCGGCGGGCCGGGGGCGGTTTTGATGCGATGCAGACCTGGGCGGGTGTTGGCATCGCCGGCGTGCGCGCGCCGCTGATTGTCGCCGGGGGCGCGGGCGCCCCCGAATTGCGCCTGACGGCGCGGAGCGAGGGCCCGCCCGCCGTGCTGCGGGGGCTGCGCTTTCTTGGCGTGAAGGAGCCCGCCGTGCTGGAGGGCCGCTTCGCCGTACAGCCGCCCCCGATGCGCGCAGAGTTCACGGCGTCGGCCTGGGCGCCGGTCCCGGTGGCGGGGGGCTTCCTCCGGCGCGACGCCGAGGGCTTCGCGGCCGCGCCCACGCGCATCCGGGCGCTGATCGATCGGAGCGGGCTCTACATTGGCATCGAGGCGAGCGATCCGCGGCCGGATGCCATCGTGGCGGACTTCACGCAGCGCGACGCGCCGCTGTGGGAGCAGGAGAGCGTCGAGGTGTGGCTGCACCCCGAAGGCCGCCGCCCGATCCGGCTGGCCGTCAGCCCGCAGGGCGTGCAGTTCGATAGCGAGGCGGACGACGCCGGGTGGGATGGCGCGTGGGACGCGGTGACCCAGCGCACGGAGACGGGGTGGAATGCGCTCGTGCGCGTGCCGGCGGCGTGGCTGGGGCGGGTGTCGCGCGGGAGCCGGATCCCGTTTAATGTGGTGCGGAACCGGTATGGCGTGGAGCGGGAGGAAAGCGCCTGGGCGCATGCGTATGGCGCGGCGCCGGATGTGCAGTGGGGGGAGCTGCGGTTTCCGTAGGGGGTGGACAGAGTGGACAGAGTGGACAGAGTGGACAGAGTGGACAGAGTGGACAGAGTGGACCCGCCTTCGGCGGGCAGGCCCGTGGACGGAGTGGACGGAGTGGACAGAGTGGACAGAGTGGACAGAGTGGACGGAGTGGACGGAGTGGACGGAGTGGACGGAGTGGACAGAGTGGACAGAGTGGACGGAGTGGACGGGGTGGACGGGGTGGACCCGCCTTCGGCGGGCAGGCCCGTGGACGGGGTGGATTCGCCGCGGCAAATGGACGGCGTGGGGCTGTCTACCGCGCGCGCATTGGCGCGGGGCGCTGGTACCCATTCCCGGGTTTGACCGCGCCGTGGACTACGGTCCGCCCTGGGCTCGCCTGCGTTCCGTGCGCACGCGGTACATCCGCTCGGTGATGCCGCCTTCATTCTCGAAGGCTCTGGCCTGGGAAGCCAGCTGTCGGTCCAGCAAGCTACAGGCGACGTTAATCAGCACAAGCGCGGCGTTGGCCGCAATCTCAGGATAGTTGGATCCACTGGTTTCGCGATCATGTGTTTCGCGCACCCACGCGGCGACATCGTCCGCGCTTGAGCAGCGACACGCCACGAGCGCCGCCCTGCGCGGATCGGCGTTCTCCCATCGCGCCAACTTTCGGTGACGGAGGAAATCCTCATAATCCTTGCGGAGTTCTTCCAGGCTCGCCCGAGCGATTCCAGTGAGCTTCATCTCGATTTTCCGGGAGGTCGCGGAGGCCTGGCTGCCTTCGACGATATTCTGGACCCCGCTTCGCGCCGCCTGGACCATCTGGTCGTGGGTGCGGCTGCGAATCGCGATATAGCGATCGCAGAATCGTACGGTTACGTCGTAGACGAGCCTGGAGATCTGGTACGTCTTGAGCCGTTTGTATCCACCGTGTTTTGGGAGGATGGATTCCGCATCGGGCATGTCGCGCCTCCTTTTGGTGATTGAGGTATGCTGAATTTAGTTTCAGTATACCAGCAAGGTCGGATGGAGGCAAGGTTTTTTTTGGACGGAGTGGACAGAGTGGACAGAGTGGACAGAGTGGACAGAGTGGACAGAGTGGACAGAGTGGACGGAGTGGACAGAGTGGACGGGGTGGACGGGGTGGACGGGGTGGACGGGGTGGACGGGGTGGACGGGGTGGACGGGGTGGAAAGCGCCTGGGCGCATGCGTATGGCGCGGCGCCGGACGTGCCGTGGGGGGAACTGCGGTTTCCATAGGGGGGTGGGGCGCGTGTGGCGCCCCACCCAGGCCCGAATCTACTGCTTCAGCTCCGCGAGGAGCTCCAGCACGGTCTGCTGGATGACGTTGGCGGCTTTTACTTCCAGGCGGCTCGATTTGGCGCGCCAGGTTTCGTAACCGCCGAGGGCGTGCTGGGCTTCGGTGGGCAGGTAGCCGTTGTAGCCGTTCGCCAGCTCGATCGTGAAGCTCTTGCCAAAGGGGGTTTGCTCCTTGATCGCCAGCCCGATCTCCACGAACACCTCACAGGGGATTGCCGCGATGCCGAGATCGCCGATCTGGAGCGCCTGGAGGATGAGGTCGTCCGTGTCGGGGTAGTTCGCCAGGTCGATGGTGCAATTCGCGTAGATTTCGCGCAGGCCCCGGAGTTCGCGGCCTTCCGCCGCCGCGAGCAGCGCTTTTGCTTCCTCGACTTCCGCGCCGGTCGGCTTGCGGATGCCGATGGTGACTTCGCGCTGGACAGCCGCGAGCGGGACCCAGTCCTGAAACGCGATTTCGCCGTACTGGCGGTAGACTTCCGCCGCGACCTTGTTCCCGACATACTCCATCTGCTCGCCCGGGCCCTTGCTGTCCGCGGGCTTGGTGAAGTCGATGTTATTGATATCGCCGCTCGTGCCATTCGACATGATGCCCACGAACTCCGACAGGGCGCCGCCGGCTTTCAGCAGGTCGTGGATGCGGTTCGCGAAGACCGCGAAATAATCCGCCGAGACGCCGGGGACGCCGCCGACATAGTGCAGCGAGTAGTTGGCGAGCAGCGCGAGCGGGCGGCCCTCCAGCGTTTCCACGGCCAGGATGGCGACTTCCGGATCGATCGGGCCGGCCGGTTTGATCAGGTCCTCGCTGGCGCGCGACGGGTTCATCTTTACTTTATCGCTGGTGTTGCCGAAGGGGTTTTCCGGCATGGCGCCCTCCTTCAGGTGCCAGCGGCGATTGAACACCTCGTCCGGCACGGAGCCCGAGCCCCAGCCAATGCGGGCGGGAACGCGATTCTGCCACGCGCGGGTAATCCCGTCCGCGATGCGCTTCGTCACGAGGTCCGTGTAAGCCGGATCGGCATCGGACTGGAAGATGTGGGCGCAGGTGCCGGCGCTGTGCGTGTGCGTCGCGGCGACGAGCATGTGCTCCACCGGGATCTGCGTAGCCGCGGATGCGCGCTCCTTCGCCGCGTCGACATAGGGGCGCTCGATCATGCAGACGTCCACCAGCGCGATGGCGAGCAGGTTCTCGCCGTCGTCCAGCACGAGCGAGCGCACGTAGGTCTCGTCGTGGACGCTCGCCGCCAGGCGATCGGCCATGCCGCCGGCGAGCGACGTGCCGTACCAGGGCGTAATGTCCGCCAGGGACGCGCCCGCCTTGAAGACGCGCGCCTCCTCCTGCGCGAACGCCGCGCCCGCCATTCCGAGGGAGAGGCCCAGGGCAATCAGTATTCGTTTCATCGATTATTCCGCCTTTGCCAGTTCGTGGATGGTGTTCATGATGTCGTCTTCGATTTCCGGCGCCCAGGGTCCGTGCACGGCGTAGTAGAGCATGGCGCCCTCGCCCTCGTAGCCGCCCTCGCGCAGCACGCGGAGCGACGGGATGTAGGCCGGGCAGTCGTTGGTGTAGGCCATGACGAACTGCTTCTCGCGCGGGTAGTGGTGCTTGATGAGCAGGCTGTAGTCCACGGTCACCTCGCCACTCAGCGCGGTGAGCTGCACGGCGTCGCCAAACTGCCAGAGCTGAATGGCGTACGGCAGCGACTCCGGGAGCTTGCCCTCTTCCCGATAGATCTGTTTGAGCTTGTGCGCGCGCCGCACGACATAGACATTATCGCTTTCGAGCTGCTTGTCGATTTCCGCTTCCGGCGGCGCTTCGGTCAGCTTGAGGGGGATAACCTTGTACCGCGTCCGGAGCGGGCCGGTGACGGGCGTCATCGCGCCGTTCACAACGGTGGCGACGGCATTGCCCAGTTCCGCGCCGTATTGCTCGCACAATTCAAGCGTACGGCGCGGGATGGGGTTCTGGTCTCCGCCGCAACCCGCCGCGAAGAGGGCCGTTGCGCCCGGGAAGGCTTTTTCAATGTGGATTTGCGCGAAGCCCGCGTAGTCCCCGTTGAATTCCTGAACGCTCAGGGTCGTGTTGTGGCAGGCGTAGCCGAACAGGATCCCGCGAATGGCGCCGTCCGCGCCGCGCGCCACGAGCACCGGCACATCGTGGTCGACCGGGCCGATGGGATTCAGGTCGTTGGTGACGCCGCCGATCGTGTACTTCCGGCGGTTCTTCGCGAACCCGGCCTCGCCCACGCCCCACGAAAGCGAACCGGGCGCGAGATCCTTAAGGGATGCGTCGATCACCTGGTAGAGCAGGTCGCTCAGGTGCTCGGTATACGCGATGGCGCGCTCCTGCTCCTCGCCTTGGAGGCCGTAGGTGACGTGGAGGCCGTTGTTCCGCACGACCGGGCCGCAGTGCGTGTGGGACGCGTTGTAGAGCAGGTTGCCGCGCGGGATGCCGTGCGCCTCCTCAATTCGCTTTGAGACGGCGTCCGTGATGTCGAGGGAGAACCCGATGATATCCGCCGTGACGATGACGGCGCGGTTTCCCGCCTCATCCTCCACCGCCAGCGCCTTCGCCCACAGATCATGGAGCTTTCCCGTTCCGGGCTCCGTCCGCGCGGCGTAGCCCGCCATCCATACCGGGCTCTCCGGTGTAATAACCACCCGTCCAATACCAATTTTCATGGCGTGTGCCGTTCCCCAGGGCGCCAGCAGCGCGCCCGCCAGTGCAATCAGGGCGAGGCCCCCGATTCGTCGATTCACGTACGATTCCTCCGTGGTTCGAGGCGGAACGCGCGGCGCGCGCCCGGTCCTCGGTAAACAAACCATGATGGTACAACAAGCGGCTTGGAAAGTCACCTTGGAGGCTTTAGGCTTTAGACTGGAGGCTTTAGGCTGGAGGGGATCAGGGACAACAGGGACAACAGGGACGGCAGGGACGGCAGGGACAACAGGGACGGCAGGGACGGCAGGGACGGCGGGGACGGCGGGGACGGCGGGGTGGGTGCGTCTGTTGGGGGATACGGGGGCGCGCGGTGCTACAATGGGCGTACGTTTGCCTTTTGTCAGACAGAATGTCTGAGCCCCTGTGTTTTTTCGGAAGGAATGGCGCATGTCGTGGGAAGTTCTGGTGCGTGCGGGCAGTTTTGCGGGGCTTTTGCTCCTGTTTGCCGCCTGGGAATGGATTACGCCGCGCCGCGGCCGGACGGCGCGCCGCGCGGTTCGCTGGGCGAGCAATCTCGGACTCATCGCCCTCGGCAGCATCGCGGTTCCGCTCGCCCTACCCGTAGCGAGCATGGCGATGGCCTACCTCGCGGCCGAGCGGGGGTGGGGGCTGTTCAACAATATCGGCTGGCCCTACGCAATCGCCTTCATTGCCAGCGTGCTTATCCTCGATTTCCTGATCTACCTCCAGCATGTGATGTTTCACGCGGTGCCTATCCTGTGGCGGCTTCACCGGGTCCACCACAGCGACGTCGACCTCGACGCCACCTCCGGCGTGCGCTTCCACGTCATCGAGATTCTACTTTCCATGGTGATCAAGCTTGCCGCCATCGTCACGCTCGGCCCGCCAGTGCTTGCGGTGCTCGCCTTTGAGGTTATTCTCAACGGAACCGCGCTCTTTAACCACGCCAACATCCGGCTTCCCGAACGTGTTGACGCCGTGCTTCGGTGGTTCATCGTTACGCCCGACATGCACAGGGTGCATCATTCCATCATTCGCGAAGAGACCGACAGCAACTACGGCTTCAACCTCTCCATTTGGGACCGGATCTGCGGCACCTACCGCGCGCAGCCGGTAAAGGGCCACGAAGGCATGACCATCGGCATCAACGCCTTTCGCGACGAGCGGGACCAGCGGCTGGACCGCCTCCTACTTCAGCCCTTTCGTTATGCGCCGTCTCAACCGCACACGGGCCTCCCGAAAGACCCGGCGCCAGATCGGTCGGACAGACTGGACTGATCAATGCGACGTTTTCGGCGCGGCCTTGACTGCACTGTCGCAATCTGCTTAAATCAAAGAATTCATGATTGCCTGGATGTTCTTGGGCAATGCGGAGCGCGGGATTCTTGGGCTGCCGGCCCGCCTCGGTTTATACACGCTGTACCAGCCCAGGGAGAGCGCCCTATGTGGCCCCGTTGTATCCTGTCTGTAATCATCACCCTGGCGGCGGCCACCGCGCCCGCGTTGGATCTGACGGGGGCCACGATCGTCCCCTCGTCGCCGGATGGCGTCATTATGAAGGCGGCGGTCATGCTGCAGGAGGAGCTGGCGGAGCGTAGCGGCGTGACCCTCGCGATTGCGGAATCCGCACCGGCAACGGGTCCGGTTATTCACCTGGGCACGGTGGAGTCCGTCGCCGGCGTGAAGGTACCGGAGGCGGCCGAGGCGTACGGCATCGCCGTATCGGGCAATACGGTCAAGCTGGTGGGCCGCGACGAACGGGGGGCGCTGTTTGCCGCCGGGCGGCTGATCCGTCTCGCGGACTACGCCCCCGGCGCGCTGTCGGTCGTTCTGAGGAGGCCGATCGCCACGGCGCCGGATGTCGCGGTTCGGGCGCACCAGATGGGCTATCGCAACACGGCCAATACCTACGACGCGTGGACGGTGGAGATGTACGAGCAGTACATCCGCGACCTGATCATGTTCGGTTGCAACGGCATCGAGCTCATAACCACGCTCGATCCCGAAGCGAAGGACGGCGAAGTGATGGCGGAGCCGATGCGTTCGATGAACGTCAAGCTTTCCGCGCTGTTTGCCTCCTACGGCATCGACGTCTGGCTCTGGTCGCCCGTGATGGCGGATCCGGACGAGGACGTGACCACGCCGGAGGGCATGAAGATTGCCCTCGATAAGCGCCGCGAATTTCTCCAGGCCTATCCGGCCATCGACCACATTTTCGTGCCGGGCGGCGACGACGGCAGCACGCCGGCGGAGTACCTGATGCCGTTCCTGGAAGGTCTGGCGCCGATACTGGAGGAGACGCATCCCGGCGCGAAGATCTGGGTGTCCAACCAGACCTTCACCCTGGAGGAAAACGACTACTTCTTCAATTACCTGGCGACGGAGAATCCGGAACACCTGGCGGGGCTGGTGTACGGGCCGTGGGTGAAGATGGGCTGGGAAGAAATGCGCGAGCGCACGCCGGCGCGCTTTCCCATCCGCCGTTACCCGGACATCAACCATACGGTGCGCTGCCAGTATCCAATCCCGGATTGGGACCCCATTTTCGCGCACACGCTCGGCCGCGAGCCGATGATGCCCATGCCCGACATGCAGCGGCACATCTACCTGCGCTACCTGGACGTCAGCGATGGGTTCGGCACGTACTCCGACGGCATCCACGATGACCTGAATAAACACGTGTGGAATGTGCTGGGCTGGGATCCGAAGGCCGATATGGACGCCGCGCTGGAGGAATACGGCAAGGTGTGGTTTGGCCCGGCGCTCGCGCGAGACGTGGCAAAGGGGCTCCGCATGCTTGAGGCGAACTGGAAGGGCCGCGTTCTGGAGAACAAGGGCATTCCGAAGACGCTCGCGCACTGGGAGGACATTGCGAAGCGCGTTCCGGATTTCGATACGAACTGGCGCGCGCAGATGTACCTGTTCCGCGCGCGTTTTGACGCGAACGTACAGGCCGAGGCGCGTGCGCAGCAGGGCTACGAGGAGCAGGCCTACGCGGCCCTGAAGAAGGCCAAACGCATTGGCGCGCCGGCGGCCATCGAGGAGGCCCGCCGGGCCCTGGCGCAGGCGGACACCCCGGCGAATCCCGAATTGCGCAGAAGCATTGAAGACCTGGGGCCGGTGCTTCTCAGGAGCATCGGATACCAGCTGAGCGTGGAGCCGCCGTATCTGGCGCGCAATTCCGAGCGCGGGGCGCTGCTGGACTGGCTCGATCAGCCCGTGAACGAGCGTCCCTGGCTGGAACAGCGCTTCCAGGCGATTCTCACCCTGGACGGCGAAGCCGATCGCCTGGCGCGGCTGGACGAGATCATCCACTGGGAGGATCCGGGTCCCGGCGGTTTCTACGACAACCTGGGCGCGCTGGGCGAATACAAGCATGTGGTCTACCAGCGCACGTGGGAAGAGGATCCCTCCGGGAACCACACCGCGCGCGTGGCGTTCCCCAAGTACCAGGCCGACCAGAAGACCATCCGCGAATCCGGCAGCCAGGCGGAAGCGGAGAACATGGTCTTCAAGGAGGAAGTTGCGCGGCTTGACGGCGCCTTCCAGGGGCGGCAGGAATTGCGCACGTCGTGGCAGAGCCAGATCACGACGCTCTACGGCACGCCGCTGAAGATGCGCTACGAAGGGCTTGATCGCAATGCCCAGTACCGCCTCAAAGTCACCTACGCCGGGCGTTTCCGCCCGTCCATGACGCTGACGCTCAACGATGAATTCGGCATCCACGGCCCCGTGCCGCAGCCGGATCCCATCTGGCCGGTCAGCTACTATCTGCCCCGGGCCGCGACCAAGTCCGGGACCCTGGACGTGGAATGGAACCTGGTGGACGGCCGCGGCTGCATCGTCGCGGAGGTGTGGCTCATTAAGGTGAGCGACGGGGAATCATAGGGCCCGAGAGACTCGGGTCGCATTGGGATGCGGCGGCGCTGGAAACCCCGGCGTCGCCGCAGTTTGTTTTGGGTGGGGGGCGCATGCTGTGGCGCGTTGGCGGTCCCGCCCTTCTCGACGGCATTGCTCGGCGGGACGATCACGCGAGCCTAACGCGCCGGCCCTTTCAGCCACCGTGCGGCGCACAGACTAACCACATCCATCGCGGTGTGCGTTTCTTATTCTTTTCGGCGGGGGGGCTACGTCGTGGAGGGCGGATCCAGGGCAGAGGCCAACAAGCGGTGCAAGTTACTTCGCACGGCTGCGGTGTCCTCCGGAGCGAGCGCGCCCAGGACGCCGAGGACGAGGCGGTGGTCCAGGGTAAACAGTTTGAAGCGAACAACGGAAGGCGCGGGCAGCCCCGCCGATTTCAGATCTGTAATCGCGCAATCCAGCGGCCAGGGCGCGTGACTTTGAGATGTAATCATCGCCATGACCGCGTGTCCGATGGGCGCATTGAATTCGATATCATCGGACAGAATCAAGGCGGGTCGGCGCATGCTGGACGCCCGATCCGTAAAGGGAAAGGGTACGCGGACAATCTGGAAGGGCTCAAAGCTCACGGTAGGCCAGCTCGTCTTCATCGGAAGCCCATTCATTCAGGGTGTCCGAAAGGGCGCGCAGGTAATAATCGTCGGCGGGGAGAATACGGCGAACCTCGGCACGGCCGTCGCCAGTGATTTCCCACTCAAGAAGATCGCCTGGTTGAACCGCAAGAGCCGTGCGGATTTCCAGGGGAATCGCCGTTTCACCCTTTGCGGAGATTCTGCCGATACAGCTCATCACAACGTCCCTCATGCCCTTCGACGCGGGTTGTGGCTTTTCCCTACTGTACGGTATGCAAGAAGAATTTCGCAAGCGCAGTATCCGAGAATTCATAACGATCTTTAACGATTCGGGTCCTGGCGCCATCGGTGTGCGCCATGGGCGATTGTCCGTAAGCGAGAAGAATGTCCTGCGGAACGAGTAACCCCAATCACCCCAATCCCCAACAACACACAAAATAATCTAAACCACCCCGATGGAGCGCCGGCATTCCGCCTCCGGCGGATCGCCGTCCCTGCAGGCAGAGATGCCGGCGCTCCAGCACACTCACTATCCTTGAACCAAGGGTCCAAACCGACCCACGTCTACACCCCATTGCCGTGATCGGGTTTCAATGCGATTGCCCTGTGCCGGGATTCCGCTCAAGAAGCGAATTGCCCTATACTGGTTACAACGAGATCGAGAGGACAAAAAGGGGCACAACATGGACGACGGCTGGTATTCCCGGGGCTATCTCCCGCATTTCGATGATCCGGAGCGTATCCAGTTCATCACCTTTCGGCTGCACGACTCCATGCCGCGCGAGGTGCTCGAACTTTATCGAGCGCAGTTGGAACAGGGGCTCATCACCGAGCAACAGCGGCTCAAGAAGATGGAGGACTACCTCGACAAGGGCTACGGCGCGTGTTGGTTGAAACAGCCGCGTATCGGCCGGCTGGTTGAGAATGCGCTGTTGCATGGAGACGGCGATCGCTACCTTCTCATCAGTTGGTGCGTCATGCCCAACCACGTCCACGCACTTATCGAGCCATTGGATGGGCGAAAGCTACGGGGCATTCTGCACACCTGGAAGTCGTACACCGCGCAGATAGCGAATTCGTGGCTGGGGCGCAAGGGCGCGTTCTGGCAGCGCGAATTTCGTGATCGCTATATTCGGAACTTCAAGCACTTTGAAGGGGTCAAGGCGTATATCGAGCAGAACCCGGTGGACGCGGGGCTGGTTGAACAGGCCATCGATTGGCCTTTCAGTAGTGCGCGATTGCGGGAGGGGCGGGAGGATTGATGGCGGCGTTGGCCGGCGGGGTCGGCGGGGTCGGCGGTCCGCCGGGGTCGGGACGCCAGCGCTCCATCGGGGTGGTTTTCCGTTCTGGACGGTGTTGTTCGGGGGTGCGCTCCCTTGGGTTGGTTGGCCGGCGGGGTCGGCGATCCGCCGGAGGCGGGACGCCAGCGCTCCATCGGGGTGGTTCTCCGTTCTTGACGGTGTTGTTCGGGGGTGCGCTCCCTTGGGTTGGATGGCCGGCGGGGACGCCAGCGCTCCATCGGGGTGGTTTTCCGTTCTTGACGGTGTTGTTCGGGGGTGCGCTCCCTTGGGTTGGTTGGCCGGCGGGGCCGCCAGCGCTCCGCCGGAGGCGGAATGCCAGCGCTCCATCGGGGGTGGTTTTCCGTTCTTGACGGTGTTGTTCGGGGGTGCGCTCCCTTGGGTTGGTTGGCCGGCGGGGTCGGCGATCCGCCGGAGGCGGGACGCCAGCGCTCCATCGGGGTGGTTTATTCCTTCTCGACGGTGTTGTTCGGGGGTGCGCTCCCTTGGGTTGGATGGCCGGCGGGGTCGGCGATCCGCCGGAGGCGGGACGCCAGCGCTCCATCGGGGTGGTTTTCCGTTCTGGACGGTGTTGTTCGGGGGTGCGCTCCCTTGGGTCGGTTGGCCGGCGGGTACGCCAGCGCTCCATCGGGGTGGTTTTCCGTTCTCGACGGTGTTGTTCGGGGGTGCGCTCCCTTGGTTTGTTCGGCCGGCAGGGTCGGCGATCCGCCGGAGGCGGGACGCCAGCGCTCCATCGGGGTGGTTTTCCGTTCTGGACGGTGTTGTTCGGGGGTGCGCTCCCTTGGGTTGGTTGGCCGGCGGGGACGCCAGCGCTCCATCGGGGTGGTTTTCGTTGCGTTTCGCGCTTGTTCGGATTCGCTGTGTAATCCGCAATGTCTGAGAAAAGAATCAGGGCAGCCTCCCTGCCCGGGAGGCTGCCCTGCGTGTAGTCCTTACGATTCGCTCGGCTCCGACGGTCAGTCGGTCGGGCCCGGTACGGGTTCGACGATTTCTTCGGCCTCGACGGCCTTGCCGTTCCCCGGGTCCTTGAACAGCAGGGCGAATCCGATGACGATAACCAGCGCCATGACCGCGGGCATAAGCCAGATTTTCTCCCAGTTGTATACCGCCACCTCGACCACCGCGCCGTCCACGGTCTCCTCGACCATCTCGGTCAGCCCGCCCACCCATCGGCCGGCGATCTCGTTGCCGATGACCATGCCGACGCCGTAGGTGATGAGGGCGATGAAGCCCTGCGCGTTGGAACGCATGGCCACGGGGGCCTCCCGGTCCACGTAAAGTTGGCCCGTGACGAAGAAGAAGTCGTAGCAGATGCCGTGCAGCAGGATGCCGCCGTAGAACATGAAGACCAGGTTGTCGTTGTTGCCGTAGGCAAAGAGGAAATAGCGGACGACCCACGCGAGCATGCCGAAAAGCAACATCTTCTTGACGCCGAGCCGCGCGAAGAAGAAGGGCATGACCACCATGAAGGCCGCCTCGGAAATCTGGCCGAAGGTCATCTTCATTGCGACGCCGGTCATACCGCTGTCGTTCAAGAAAAGGTTGGCGAACGTGTAGTAAAAGGCCAAGGGCACGCAGATGAGAAGCGAACTGACGGCGAATATGGCGAAGGACCGGTCCTTCATCAGGGTAAGCGCGTCCAGCCCCAGCAGGTCCACAATGGTCGCCTTCTGGCCCTTGCCCTTCGGGGGCGTGTCGGGCAGCATGAAGGAGTAGATGCCCATCAGGAGGGACGCGACCGCCGCCATCTTAAAGGGCGTCGTCGTGGCTTCGATATTTTCGAAACCCAGCCATCCGAGCACCGTTATCGTGAACCCCGCGATGATCCAGCCCGCCGTGCCGAAAACCCGTATCCAGGGAAATTCCGTGTCGGGGTTTTCCATCTGGTTGAAGGAGATAGAGTTTACCAGGGCCAGCGTGGGCATGTAGCACATGGCGTAGGCCAGCACGACGAAGAAGAACATGCCTGGCGTGGTAATTGTGGTGGCCCAGAACATGAGCCCCGCGCCGAGAAGGTGGAGGATGCCCATTACCTTCTGCGCGGAAAAGAATCGATCCGCGACCATGCCCACAAAAAGGGGCGAAAGGATGGCCGCGTAGCCCGTGGTGCTGTACGCCCGTCCGATATCGGCCCCCGCAAAGCCCAGCCCCGCGCCCAGGTAGTTGCCCATGGTCACGAACCAGGCCCCCCATACAAAAAACTGCACAAACATCATTACCGATAGCTGGACGCGGATGGTCATATTCATTGGTGGGGTTCCTTCTTCCGGGCAGCGGCGAGGCTGCGGTATCTGGGTCGGGCCGACGTGGCGTGTGTGCGGTCCGGTCCGGCCGAGGAGATAGCTAATCCGAAGCCCCCCGCCGGCACATCCCGATGGCCCGGCACACACCACGCATTGCGTAGGCTAAGCCTAAGGAATCGCCGGAGCGGGTGTCAACCCGGTGGACTGAATCCAATAGCGCGTTGATGCGAAGTGTTCCGACTTGGAGCTCAGCGCCGCAACCGCCCGAACACATGAATTGTTAGAATCCTTGACTTGGATAGCCGGAAGTCCGATCCAATTCGAGAAAAACCCGGTATGTCGAGCCCCGGCGCGTCATTTTCATGCGTTGAGTGAATACCCGCACGGCGGGCGCGTCCATTAGGATAGAGTTTAGGACTGCGGTGAAAGGACCCGAACCATGAACACGACGAGCAGAATACACCAGACCGTGATGGCCTTTGTTTTGGCGACGCTGCTCCCGCTGGGCGCTGGCGCGGAAGCGATTCTGCATGGCCGCGTGAGTTTTGACGCGGGCGGCACGCTGGTCAAGGGCGCGGAAGAGAGCGACTGGACGAGCGCGAGCGTGAACACGCTGATCCTTCCGAAGGATACCCTTTGGGCCGATCAGGGCGGCACGGCGGAGATCGAGTTTTCCGGCGGGACGTTCCTGCGGCTTGCGGATGGCAGCAAGGCGGAGGTTGTATCGCTGCCGCCCAGCGGCGTGATCCGCGGGTGGGTGGGGTCGTTCTACGTCCACCGCCTGAAGCGCAGCCAGGGCGAGTTTGTCTTTGAGACGCCCGCGGCGAGCATCCAGGTGGAGAAGGATTCGATGGTCCGCATCGATATTCTGGGCGAAGGTATGACGACGGTATCGACGCGGTGGGGCCAGGCGACGATTCGCACGGACGCGGGCGGGGCGGTGCAGGCGTACCAGGGCAAGCGCGTCTATGTGGAGGCGGGGCTCCTGCCTTCCGAGCCGGTTCCTTTTGATCGTTCCGCGGAGGACGCATTTGATCGCTGGAACCGCGAGCGGACGGAGTATCTCGTGGAAGGCCCGGAACAGACCAGGCCGGTGGAAGTTACCCCGACCACGCTGGGTGTCCGCGATCTTGATCGCTACGGCGAGTGGGTGTACATCGACAACCGCCCGTTCTGGCGCCCGACGGTCATCGTGGACTACACGCCCTACCGTTACGGCTATTGGAATCACGTCGGCCGCATCGGAAACGTCTGGGTAGGCAGCTATCCCTTCAGCTACGTGACGTCGCACTACGGCTACTGGGACTATGTCCCGCGCTACGGCTGGGTGTGGAGCTATGATCGCGTGTGGAGCCCGGCGTGGGCGGCGACGGTGCGCTATGGCGACTATTTCGTCTGGGCGCCGGTTAACCGCTACTACCGGCCCGTGTACCCGACGACGTCGGCCTACTTCACGATCGGCGGCGTATCCTTCGGTTACTTCGGGACCTCCTGCGTCCGGGTGAGCGAGGTCTACCTCGGCCCGAGCTACGTGCACTTCGCCAGCTACGATCCGTTCCGGCGCTACTACAGCAGCGGGAACGTGACGGTTAACATCTGGAATATCAACTATGGCAGCCGCCGCCCCCACGTGCGCGTGCCCTACAACAACTCGGTGACCACCGTGCGCGACTACACGCCGCGGCGTAGCATCCGCGGCGCGGGCACGCTCTACGCGTCCGGCACGACGGCTTCGCAGCGCGTCCAGCGCCTGGAATCCGAAGTTGGCCGCGGCTCCTTCACGCGCACTGCGCGTACGGGCGGCCAGAACGCCCGCACCGATATCGCGCGCATCGACGCCGGAAGCCGCACGCGCAATGTGCGGCTGACGCAGGAAGCGCCCGATTACACGCGCGCCAGCCGGAGCAATCCGGTGACGGCCGGGACGAGCCGCGTTCGCGCCACGTCCGATGAGGCGGTGGCGGCCCGCGATCGCCAGGGCGGCACGCGCAGTGGCGCGCCGGTCACGCGCGCGGCGGACACGATCCGCGGCGCCGGCGGCGACAACACGACAGATGGGCGCACCTCGGTGCGCGGCGCGACGCCGACCGAGCGCACGCGCGGCGATGCGACTTCCGCTTCCCGGACCGGCGCCACCCGGCGCACGGACATCGACCCGGGCTTTGATGACAACCCGCTGCGCGGCCAGTCCCGCCCGGTAGCGCGCACGCGGACGGCGGTTCCCACCGAGGATTCCGCAGGGACCGCCACGCGCAGCGCGGAGACCGCCCGCACGCGGACGCCTGGCCGAACGGATTCGGCTCCCACGGCGACGCGGAGCGCGGCGCCTTCGACGCGCACGGAAGCGCCCCGGGTGAACGTGGCGCCGGATCGGGTAGCGCCTTCCGCGGGCCGAACGGCGGTCCCGGAGGCTTCGGCCCCGAGCCGCAGCGCGCGCCCGACGGTGACGGAGCGCCCGTCGTCCAGCACAGCGCGTACGGCAGTCCCGGAGGCTTCGGCCCCGAGCCGCAGCGCGCGCCCGACGGTGACGGAGCGCCCGTCGACCACAGCGCGTACGGCTGCCCCGGAGGCTTCGGCCCCGAGCCGCAGCGCGCGCCCGACGGTGACGGAGCGCCCGCCAACCGCCACCCGCACGGCTCCGTCCAGCCAGGCTCCCACAACGGGCCTGCGGGCTCCGGAACCCTCGCGCGGACAGACGCTCCACTCCGGCCCGCTTACGCGCAGCCGCAGCGGCGAGGTATCACAGCCTCGGATCATTGAGCGCAGCGCGCCGCCGACTTCCAGGAGCTATACGGCGCCGAGCCAGAACTCGGACAGCAGCCGGAGCTACACGGCGCCGAGCCAGAACTCGAACAGCGGTCGGAGCTATACGGCGCCGAGCCGGAGCTCGGACAGCGGCCGGAGCTACACGGCGCCGAGCCGGAGCTCGGACAGCGGCCGGAGCTACACGGCGCCGAGCCAGAACTCGAACAGCAGCCGGAGCTACACGGCTCCCAGCCGCGGATCATCCAGCAGCAGCGGGGCCTCCATTTCGCGCCCCTCCAGCAGCCGCAGCGACGCGGGCGGCCGGTCCATAAGTTCCGGCCGCACGGCGGGTGGACGTTAGGGCCTGGATGCCCAGAAGATTCGAACGGATTCGGATAGAACCCCCGAAAGGAGTTAAGGTCATGAGCAGCAAGACGACCATTAAACGCGCCGGATACCTCGCGGCCACGGGCCTTCTCCCCGCCCTCCTCCTGGCGGGCTGCCCCGCGGGCGGCGGGCCAATAATCGACGACCCCAAGCTGGAGTATAACGCGGGATTCGTTGTGGGCTTCGCCGAGGACGGCGAGTACTGGCAGGGCTTCGACGACAGTTACGATACGCGGGACGGCGGTGAAATCTACTACACCGGCGACTTGATCCCGCAGCTGGACGAAGTCACCTTTGAGGCCGGGTACTACGACGGCGTGTGGTACGCCTATAACGACGGCTACTTTGTGGCCTATGACTACGCCTTCACCATCGGCTTCAGCGAGGGCTACGACGTCGCGTTCGGGCCCAATTGGAGGGCATTTCTCCTGGCGGACGCGCACGTTGAGTGGCTTGACGGCGGCTTCAGCGACGGCTACAACGACGGCTTCTCCGAGGGCCGTATTCTCGGCGCCAGCGACTGGCTGGACGGCCTGCCCTTCGACTGGCTCGACGCCCTGCTCTGGTACCAGGGGACGGATGAGTTCGGCAACCTGAACGACATCTATTTCGAAGATCTGGACCTCGGCACCGGTGTCTACGGGCCCGTGTACCTCTACGAATACGGTACGAACCCCTTCGACCTGATCAAGGGCCTGAAGACGGCCCGCCAGGCGCGTCCGGGCCGTACGGACCTGCCCGCGATCCGCGCGAAAGCCGGCGCCAAGCAGGAGGGCGGCCTGCCCGAATTGAGCTACCGCCCGCTGACGCAGGACGTCCAGAGCAACCTCAAAGTCCGCCCGGACATCTCGCCGCGCAGCGACAAGGCGCTAACGCTGGAGTCGTCCTGGCTCGATCGCGTGAACGCCTACAACGCGGCCTATGCCAAGAAATCGTATCGTGAGCGGACGCCCGTGAAGTAATCAAGCTTCCTTCCCGTGCCCTGCACGGAATCCGCTGAGCCCCGCGGCAACCCACATTGCCGCGGGGCTTTTTCGTCGCGTAGAATGGCGATGAAGCGCGGCGCGGCCTCATTCAGGCGGGTTATAACGCCGCGAAGCCCCGGAGATCCCCATCAGTCCATGGTCAAGACCGCATCCACCATGCTGCCGCTCGGCACGAAGGCCCCCGAGTTCACCCTGCCCGACGCCACCGGCCGCGTCATGCACTCTTCCGATTTCAACGAGGAGCGCGGGCTTCTCGTGATGTTCATTTGCAATCACTGCCCCTACGTGAAGCTGCTGCGCGGGGCGATCGCCGAATTGGGCCGGGAATACCAGCAGAAATGCGTCAGCGTGGTGGCGATTATGCCCAACGACGCCGAAAACTACCCCGATGATCGCCCGGAGAAGATGGTCGACGAGATCATGGCGTGGGGCTACACGTTTCCCTACCTCTACGACGAGACGCAGGCTGTCGCCCAGGCCTACCGCGCGGCCTGCACGCCCGATTTCTTTCTCTTCGACGCGGACCGGCGGCTTTACTACCGCGGCCAGTTCGACGACGCCCGCCCGGGGAATGGTGTTGAAGTGACGGGCCGGGACCTGCGCCATGCCCTGGAGCGGCTGCTCGCGGGCGAGCCCGCGCCGGAGGACCAGAAGCCCAGCCTCGGCTGCAACATCAAGTGGAAGCCCGGAAACGCGCCGGATTACTTCGGGTAGTTGGCCGTCATGCGCGCTTACTCCGCCGGCTTGCGAATGGCGAAGAGTGTGTTGCCGGTGCGGGCGAGGAAGGTGCGATTGACGGCCGCCGCCGCGTATACCGTCACCTTCGGCGTGTAATCGGGCGAGCGGGGGTCCTCCTCGGCCGGTTCGGCGTTGGCCCCGTCGCCCTCGGGGGCGGGCCAGAGCCGGTTGCGGGCGAGCACCTCGAAGGCGTCTCCCGCGGCGATCACCGTCACGTCGCCATACTTTCCGAACAGGTAGATGCGGTCGCCCGCCGCGATGGGGGTCGCCCAGCAGGGGTGCGCGCGCTCCGTATAATGCACCGCGCCGGTCTCCAGATCGCGGCACTGCACGTCGCCCCGCGCCGTCACGAAATAAACATTGCCCTGATGGATCAGCGGGCTGGCGTAGTCCGCCTGCGCCCCGTCGCCCTCCCATACAATTTCAATCGGCGCGCCGGGCGCTTCCGGCAGGCGCACCGCGCAGTTGGAGCGCTCGGGCGTCCGTTCGGCTTGCGACGGGCGGCGGCTGTTCGCGCCGACCACCACCATCTCGCCCGAAACGGCGGGGGAGGGGATGGAAATGCCCGACAGGGCGTCCAGCGTCTGGATCAGCGCGCCGCTTTGCGCGTCGTACTGCGACAGGGACGTGTCGCTGCTGATCAGGATGGTCTCGCGCCCGCCCATTTCCGCGACAACCGGGCTGGTCCACGCGGTGCTCCCATTCCGCGCGGCCTGCCAGCGCTCGGCGCCGTCCGCCTTGTCGAACGCGATGAGCAAGGAGGGGGCCGCCTGCTCGATAAGCACATACACGGCGTCGGCCGTGTGCGCCAGCGAACTGCCCAGACCGTGGCGCATGTGCGTGACGCCATAGTCCGCGACGAGGTTGCGGCGCCACAGGATCTCGCCCGTGTGGGACAGCGCAATCAGGTCGCCCGACTCGAAGAAGGCATACACGCCGCGCGCGTCCACCACTGGTGAGGGCGCGCCCTTGCTCACGGCGTTCGACATCTCGATACGCTGGGCGGCGTCGAATGTCTGCTGCCAGACGGCTTCACCGGTTGCGAGGTTGAACGCCGTAATGATGCAGGTTTCCTTCTCGGCGCCCTCCACGGAGGTGACGAACGCGCGATCGTTCCAGATTACGGGCGAGGACTGCCCGTAGCCCCGGATGGCGGCCGTCCAGGCGATGTTTTCCTCGGGCGACCAGTGCAGCGGCAGGTCCCGCGCCGGGGTGTGGCTCGCGCCGTCCCCGCGAAAGGCGGGCCAGGTGTCTTCCGTGCCGGGCAGCAGCGCGGCGAGCACACAAGAAACGGCAATAAGGGAGGCGTTCATGCGGTGGGCATCCTTCTGGTTGTACGGGTACGGTGAAAGCGCATTGGGGAGCCGGTCGTTCTTCGATTGGGCGGTGTTTAGCATATAGGTCTTAATGTTTATTATACTGAGCGAATGGGAGGTATGCAAATTGGCGCCCGACCGCCCGAGTGGCGCAAAGGGGGTTGGGGCATCTTGCCCAACCTCCTTTGGCGCTGCTCGATTGGGGTGGTGTTGGCGGGGGACGGTTGGTGGCGCTCCGGGCACACGAAGGCGCTGGGGCGCCATCGCGTGGCACGTGTCGGGATTGCGCCTTTTTTTGGGCCAATGTCGCGTGTGCGGTGGCGTAGGGCTTCTGTTGGGTCAGGCAAGATGCCCAATCCGCCTGCGGCGGACTTTCAGCCAACGCCGGCTTCCGCTGCTTTACTGGGGTGGTCCAGGTTTCGCTGGCGGGAATGCCCAAATCTGGTTTGGGCCGCTCGATTGGGGTGGTGTTGGCGGGGGACGGTTGGTGGTGCTCCGGGCACACGAAGGCGCCGGGGCGCCATCGCGTGGCACGTGTCGGGATTGCGCCTTTTTTTCGGCCAATGTCGCGGGTGCGGTGGCGTAGGGCATCTGCTGTGTCGGGCAAGATGCCCAACCTCCTTCGGGTGCGCCATGCTTCGGAGGGCAGGCGAATGTTCCAGTCCCCGCGCCAGGCGATCCTCCCAGGCGCGGTTCAGGTGATCCACCCCCTCCCCGTGGCGTAGACTGGCGCCGGAGGGGGCTTGTGCCGCCGCGGCCGCGCCGCGGGCGAGAAAGGGGAACATGCCATGCTACACCCACGCCGCCACTCCCAGAACAGGCGCCAATTCCTCAAGACCACCGCCGGCGCCGCCACCGCGGGTCTGATTTCCGCCGGCACCCGAGCCGAAACCGGAAACGAGCCCCTGCGCCTGGGCATCATCGGGTGCGGCCAGCGGGGCGTCTGGCTCGGCCACCTCTTCCAGGAGCACACTGCCACCCGGGTCGTCGCCCTCGCGGACTACTTCCAGGACCGGCTCGACGAGGGCGCGGAGCGTCTCGAAGTCCCGGCGGACCAGTGTTTCCATGGCCTGGAGGGGTATAGAAAACTGCTTGATTGCGAACTGGACGCCGCCGCCATCATCAGCCCCCCGTGTTTTCATCCGGAGCAGACGGTGGCCGCGCTGGAGGCCGGCAAGCATGTCTACCTCGCCAAGCCCATCGCCGCCGACGTGGCCGGGTGCCGCGACATCGCGCGTGCGGCGGCGGCGGTGAAGGGGAAGCTGAGCATCCTCGTCGATTTTCAGACCCGCAACAATCCGTCCTACCGGCAGGCCGCGGCCCACGTGCGGGATGGCGCCATCGGCGTCCCCGTCTGCGGCCAGGCCTACTACCACACCAGCCGCCTGAACCCCAAAGGCGCGCCGGAGGGCGCTGCCGGACGCCTGCGTAACTGGGTCTTCGACAAAGCGCTTTCCGGCGACATCATTGTCGAACAGAACATCCACGTCATTGACGTCGCCAACTGGATGATGGGCGCCCGCCCCGTGGCGGCCACCGGCGCCGGGGGACGGCGCGTGCGCACGGATATCGGCGATTGCTGGGACCATTTCATCGTCACGTACCGCTACCCCGACGGTGGCTTGATCGATTTCAGCTCCAGCCAGTTCGCGACCGGTTACAACGACCTCTGCACCCGCATCTACGGCAGCGAGGGCACGCTCGACACGCACTACGGCGGCAGCGTGGAGCTCGAAAGCCGCTCCACGCGCTGGATCGGCGAAAAAACGAGCCAGATCTACCTCGAAGGCGCGGTCAACAACATCCTGGACTTTCACAAAAGCATCGCCGAGAACCAGCCGCTCTACATCCTCGATGACGCCATCGACAGCACACTCACCAGCATCCTCGGCCGCATCGCCGCCTACGAAGGTCGCACCATCACCTGGGACGAAATGATAGAGGCCAACGAGCGCCTCCCGCTCCACCTCGACCTGCCCGAAGATGGCCCGTGGCGGCCCGCGTTTCCGGACCGGGCCAACGCATAATTCCGCGCGTTTCCCCGGTCCAAAGACCCGTGCACACGCCCTGATCCGGGGCATTTACGCCCTGGATGCGGCGTCATTCGTCTCGGTGTTTTCCTTTTTTTGAGCTTCCGGCACGCGCATTCGGTTCAGTCAGATGCGAGCGTTTTAAAACATAGGTTTAGTAATATAAACAAAAGATTTGAAATAACAACATAATTTATGTACTCTAATCGTCAGACGGCGCCATCGCCGTCCCAGCACCCCCGAATGCGACGTCCAACCGCGCGGGGCCTGGACTCCACATCGGCAGCAATTACGGAGGAAGACGGTCATGAGGAAGCATTGGATTTGGGCGGCGGCATGTGGCGCGGCGGCGCTGGCCACGCACGCGACGGCGAACGAGCCCGCCGATAAAGCCGCCTATATCGCCCCTGCGGTCATGCGGGCGGCGGGGGTGGATCTGAGCGGCGGCGGATTCGCCGGCGCGGATTTCGGCGCCTGGCTGGAGCGACCGGCCGGGGAGTTGGCCTTCCTGAATGGCGAATGGCAGGACCTCCTCGCCGAGTTGCACCGGCTGGGCGACGTCAGCACGCTTACCGGCAACGGCGTGGCCATGCATCTCGCCACGGGCCAGTACGACCCGATCCGGGGCGATGGCCCCCACGCGCTGGTGTTGAACGAGGGCCTCGATCTGCGGCTGTTTCCCGGCCGCTGGGAATTCGGGGTCGCGATTCGGCCCGGCGGCGCGGATCCCGCCGGATTCGCGTTCTTCGACGCCAGCGGCGCCCTGGTCCACCGCGTGCTGCTGACGCCGTCGAGCAACCTGGACGAGTTCGACGATATAGTGTCGCAGTTCCAGGGCGAAAAGCCGGCCTTTTCTCCTTCGAAGGAAGAGTCCTCGCCGCCGGCCCCGCCCGCGCCCGAAACCGGCGCCGCCCTCCTGGAGGATTGGCGCGCGCTGACCGACACCCACGATTTCTCCCGCATGCTCAACAAGCACCAGGTCTCCCGGACCGATGCGTTGCGGCTGGCCGAAGGCGAATTCACGGCCCGGCTTGACCTGGCTGGATATTCCTCACTATTCGGGACGCTGCTGGAGGACGAAATCTCCGTCGTTCTCTTCGTGCTGAATGACGGCTGCGTGCAGATCAGCACGGGGGCCCTGCGCGAAGTGGACCGTTCGGGGGAACTGCTACACCTCGTCGAGAAGGACAGCCGCACCCTGATCGCGCTGTCCGGGGTCAACGAAGCGTGGCGCGTCAGCAAGCCCACGGACCACGGCGTGATGCACTCGCTCGAACTGTATGGCCCCGAGGGCGAACCGGTGGTCTACATATTTGGCGCGCGGGCGGAAGACAGCGACACGAACATCAACAAGTGGAACGATTCCCTGTTTGCGCTCCCGGTCCCGGGGGGCGATTCGGGCGGCGGCCTGGCCGGGACCCCGGCGGCGGGCGAAGCCGCGTCGTCGGAACCGGAAAGCGCGGCCGAGCCGATCGCCGCACTGGACAGCGGGGGGGCGATCGACACCTTCAACCTGCCGCGCCGCGTGCGCTCGCAGATCAATTACATCGTAAAGCGCATGCTTGCATTCGACAAGAACGGCGACGGCAAGCTCTCGCAGGATGAACTTCCGGGCCGGATGGAGGGCCTGGTGGCGCGCGGCAGCCGCGATGGCGATGCATTCCTCGACGAAGAGGAGCTGACCCGGATGGCCTACGATCAGGTCATGAAGCGGGACGCAAAATCCGAGGCGGAAGCCGCCGTGGCGCGTAAGGAAAAGCAGTAGAACTTCGGCATCGCGCGCGCCGCCCCGCCGCCCCACGCCGCGGGGGGGAGGCCGCGCGATGCCGGCCAGAGTTCTCGGGTGGTATGCCCCCGCAAGGTATTGATGGAGGATCGGAACGTGTTTCATCTGGGAATCGCGCGGAGCGCGTTGCTCGCCCTGGCGATCGCGTCGCACGCGGCGCACGCCGGCGTGTATACCTATCACCACGAAAATGTGCTCGGCACGTATCTGGAGCTTTCAGTCAAGGCAGACAGCGATGCCGCGGCCGTCGAGGCGGAAGCGCGGGTGCTCGCCGAGATCGATCGCCTGGCCGGCATCCTGAGCCGCCACGACGGCGAAAGCGAATTTCGCCGGTGGCAGGCGCGCGGCGGATTCGCCACCGCCGTTTCAACCGATCTGCTGGCGGTGTTGCGGGCCTGCGACGATTGGCGCGCGCGCACGGGCGGCGCCTTCGATCCGGCCGCGGGCGCCCTGACCAACCTCTGGGACGCCGCGGCGCGCGTTGCGCGCACACCGTCGCGGGAAGAAATCGCCGACGCCCGCGACCAGATGGCGGCGGGCCGCTGGCGGCTCGATCCCGTTTCGGGTAGGGCGGCGCCGGGCCTGGAAGGGGCCGCCACGCTCGACGGGCTCGCGAAGGGCTACATCATCGACCGCGCCTGCGAGGCCGCGCTGGCGGGCGGCGCGGCCAGCGGTGTCCTGGTGAATATCGGCGGTGATCTCCGCGCGGCCGGCACGCTTCAGACCGAGGCGGCCATCGCAAATCCCTTCGACACCGGCGAAGGCGCCCCCCCGATCGGGCGGGCGGCGCTCCTGGACGGCGCCATGGCCACCAGCGGCGGCTACCATCGCTTCATGGAAATCGCGGGGCGGCGCTACTCGCATATCGTCGACCCGCGGACCGGCATGCCCGCCGAACGCGTGGCCAGCGCCACCGTCATCGCGCCCAGCGCCGCGGACGCCGACGCCCTCGCCACCGCGCTGAACGTACTCTCGCCCGAGGAGGGGACCGCGCTCGTGGAGCGCGTGGACGGCGCCGCCAGCCTGGTTATTGGCATGGACGGATCCGTCACGCGGAGCGCCGGCTGGCGCGGGCCCGCTCCGGACCGCGTCCGCCTGGCCGCGAACGGCCCCGCGGCGGCGCCCGCGGTGGATACCTGGGGCGCCCGGTTCTCGCTGAACGTGGATTTCGAACTGGCGAACCCCGAGACCGATGGCCGCTACCGACGCCCCTACGTGGGTATCTGGGTGTGCGATCACGAGGGCTTCCCCGTCCGCACCCTGCTGCTCTGGCGGCAGAAAGGCGGGCTCCGCTGGCTCTCCAGCCTGCGCGAGTGGTGCCGGGACGACCAGATCCGGGCCTTTGTCGATGAGACGGACCTGATCGAAACCGTCTCCCGGTCAACGCGACCGCCGGGGAAATACAACGTCTCCTGGGACGGCCTCGACGACGCCGGCAAGCCCGTGCCCTTCGGAACCTACACCCTGTACATCGAGGCCTCGCGCGAGCACGGCACCCACCAGGTAATGCGGGCGGAAATCGAACTGGGACCGGAAGCATTTACGAAGGAATTGGATGGCAATGTTGAAATCAACGGCGCACGCATCGACTACGGCCCCCGCGGCGCCGGCAAGTAACGGGGGCGCGGCGATCCCCGCGTCCCGGAATGGCACGAAGAGGGAAGCCCGGCCCGCGCGCGGGCGCCTCGCCAAAGCGATCCGCTGGCTTCATACCTACGTGTCCATGTTCGGCCTGCTTTCCGTGCTCTTCTTCAGCATTACCGGCATCACGCTCAACCACCCCGACTGGTTTTTCGACGGCGCGCAGTCGCTCCGTTACGAGGAAGGCCAGGTGGACCGCGCGTGGCTGGGCGGGCCGGAGGGCGACGACGCCGAGGCGGATCCGAGCGGCGTGGCGCGCCTGGAGATCGTGGAGCACCTGCGCGCCGCCCACGGAATCCGCGGCGCGCTGGCGGAATTCACCGCCGATGAATTCGAATGTACCGTCGCCTTCAAGGGGCCGGGATACAGCGCCGACGCCTACATCGATCGGGAGACGGGGGCGTACACCCTCACCGAAAGCTACGCGGGATTCGTGGCCGTCATGAACGACCTCCACAAGGGCCGCGACTCGGGCGCGGGCTGGAAATGGCTCATCGATATCTCCGCGGCGGTGCTCGCGCTCGCCTCCGCAACGGGTCTCCTGCTGATGATCTTCATCAAGAAGCGCCGCCGCTCCGGCCTCATCACCGCCGGCGTCGGCGGAGCCCTCCTGCTGCTCGTGTATTTCGTTTTTGTGCCGTAGAAATCGGCTGGGCCTGTCCTCGGCAAAGTGGGCCCCCACCGCAACACCACCTCCCTGGACCGAAGAATCCCGACGAATACAAAGGTGCGCGGACGGCTTGGGGCGGTTGAATGAGGGCGGACTCTTAACTTTTAACCACGAATGGACACCAATGCACACGAATGCGCCGGGGGTAGCGGCTGGCCGCGATCAGGAGTTGTGACCACGGATTAGGCAGCGCAGCCTCTGGCCGCAACCAAAGAAATGAGGCTCATCCGGTTTGAAGGTACATAGGCAACGATCGCGGCAAATATGAGTAGATTGCTCGATGCTCATTTCCGGGCGGCGCCGCTAAGAGCGGATACGAGATTCCTTGAACCTTGTCAGTAGTGCAGACCCGATATTCGGCAGTAGAACTGGATGCCAACGCACTCTTTCGGCCCGAAGGGCCAATGCAGTTTTCAGCCCTGGGCAACGCCCAGGGATTGAGCGGTGGGTTTCCTATGCGCCCTGAAAGGGCAGCGCAGTTGAACTTCAGAAGCGCTGGACCGGCTCACCACTGCGCTGCCCTTTCAGGGCGGGGATGCCGGTGCCCCCGTGTTCCCCGGGCGTTGCCCGGGGCTGGGAGCTGCACTGGCCCTTCGGGCCGACGGACCAGTCGATACGATTTCACCAACAGAGGCTCCAACCGGCATACATTGGCGGTTCCGGATAATTCGGGCACGGAGAAACGCCTATGAATAATCCCGTACGCTCAAACCGGATGAACCAGAAATGATCACCACGAAGGGCACAGCGCAGCCTCTGGCCGCAACCAAAGAAATGATCACCACGACGGGCACGAAGGTCACGAAGAAAAAAAAGAGAATAGCTTCAACCGCAGAGAACGCAGAGAGCGCATAGGGTGATTTCTTGTACGCAGATGGATTGGGTGGATGATCGAGAGCGCATTCTTAACCACGAATGGACACCGATGCACACGAATGCGCCGGGAGCGGCGGCCGGCCGCGATCAGGAGTTGTGACCACGGATGACACGGATGACACGGATAGAAAATGAACTCGGTCGTTGGGGTGTGCAGGCGGCTGCGTGCTGTTGCCAAGGTGGCCTGATCGGATTGTTCAGCATCGGGATTGTAGCGGGGTTGAGAGGGTGGCGGGCTGCTTCCTCTCGTTTGGTTCGGGTGTCGCTTCAATCCGTGTCATCGGTGTAATCCGTGGGCAAGAAAAGAATTTCGACCATGAAACGTGCGGAACGGCCCGGGAATTCTCCCTGGAGCTTTCGCTTCGCAAATGCTTTTACAGCAAACGGTTATATGGATCTTGAACGAAAGAACTTGCAGAAAAAACAAGAAAGTGACGGAGAGTAGTAGAGTAGTACAAAGATTCATTTCAACCGCGAATGAACGCGGATGAACGCGAATGAAGAAGTGATTGATTCGCCTTGGAATTCCGAGTGCCGCCACCGTTGAGTGCGACGAGGGTGACTACTTCAGACAGCTACTGAATTACCAAACGGCAAATATTCCGTGCGCGCCAACGTGGCCTCGGCGTTCCGCCTGAAACAACGAGGGCGGCGGGCCAATCGGCCCGCCGCCCTCACCTCGCTTTCGGGATCGCTCAGTCCGCGATATACGGGAAGGTCAACGTGCTGTAGCTGCGCACTTCCGTGTAGGCCTTGCCGTCATGGGCGCCCGAACGGCTCTCCACGACCCGCGCGCGGAGGCCGACCCAGCCGCCGGGTTCGATTGGAAAACTGGCCTGGCCCGCTGCGTTCGTTGTCGTGGTGGCCTGCTCATCGGCCCCGGGCAGGTTCACCACCAGCTCCGCACCCGACGCCGGTTTCCCGCCGTGAAGCACCGTGACGGTGAGGGAACCATCCTTCACGTCCGCCAGCACCTCCAGCGCCAACCCCGACGCCGCGCCCGCTTCCGCCGCGTTCCGGGCCGCCTTGGCGTAATACACCAGCAGGAACTCGCCGCCGCGTTCGATGACGCCGTAGTCCAGCGATCCGAGGAGCGCGGTTGTTTCGGGAGAAACGGAGGCCACGCGGGCGTCCTCGCCGCCCGCAAAGGCCACCTCCGCGCCGGAGTCCGTCTTCACGACCATGGGCGCGCTCCGTTCCTGGAGGTCGGGCGTGGTGGGCTCCAGCGGTTCCTCGGCAAAGCGCATGTGCGCGACATCGGGGGCGTTGGGCGGCAGTTCGAGGAAGATGAAGTGGGCTTGCGCCGATAGTGCGAGCAGGAATCCGAGGGTTGCGGCGGTCGTCATCAGTCTCATTTCAGCATACTCCATGGTTGTTGTTTGTAGAAATCTGATGTTTATAATACCAGCCAGAAAATAAATATTGCAAATCGTATGTTATATAAGCTAAACTAACGAAAGGAATGAGGAAGTCGTGCTCTGTTGCATTTGTTTCTTGTTCCCGTCATGCAACAAACCCAAGAAGGAGACATGGCATGAGGAGAAGAGGATTCACCCTGATCGAGCTGCTGGTGGTCATCGCCATCATCGGCATCCTGGCGGCTATCCTGCTTCCGGCTTTGGCCCGGACCCGGGAGGCGGCGCGCCGCGCAAGCTGCCAGAACAATCTCAAACAGATGGGGCTGGTGTTCAAGATGTACGCCAGCGAATCGAAAGGCGGCAGCTGGCCCGGCGTGACCTGCAATCACTTCCCCGTCTATAACTGCGACACCATGGAGCCGTGGCTGGACGCGGCGGGCGACCCGGTGTATGGCGGGCGTCTATACCTCTGGACGCCGCGCGTTGACAAGCTCTATCCGGAGTATTTGACCGACCAGGCGATCCTCTTGTGCCCTTCGAACGTCCGGGTGGATGCCGACATGCTCAAGAATCCGACGACCGGCGCCTGGGAGGGGCATGTGGGGTGCTCGACCACCAACGACCCGTGGACGTCGCTGCTGCCGGGGCGCGGGGCAGGGCTGACGGACTACAATTACTGGTACACGGGCTATGTACTGGATCGGACCAACGTGGACGATGCCCACGTGGCGTATTCGGCGACCAACCCCGTTCAGGTGCCCGCGCAGCTGAAGGGGGCCTACTTCGGCAACATCTACCGCACGCACGGTGTGCTTAATCCCGCGGATCGCGAAACCGACCAGCCGATGGACTTCACGGCGCACCCGGCGCTGGGGCAATTCCTGGGCCATGGGAACGCCGGCGGCAACACGCTGCTCAACCTGCGCGAGGGCGTCGAGCGGTTTATGATTACGGACATCAACAATCCCGGCGCGAGCAACCTGGCCCAGAGTTCCGTCTTCGTGTACATGGACGTGGCCAGCACCCGGGTCGACGAATTCAACCACATTCCCGGCGGTTCCAACGTGCTGTACATGGACGGCCACGTCGAATTCCAGCGCTACCCGGGCGAGGCGCCGGTCAGCGAGGGTTCGGCGTACATGATGTCCACCAAATACGACCGTTTCTAAGAAATCAGCAGCGAGGCGACATCGCGGGCGGGCGTTCCGGGAGGAGCGCCCGCCTTCTTTTCAGGCGGCCATGATCCTGGCGGCGATCGGCGCGCACTTCCCGATGGCGCGGGAGGGGCCCGGAAACGTGTTCGCCTGGACATCACCCGCGCCGGCGGTTGCGGGGCCGGAAGCCTGGTCAGAGTTCGTACAGGGTCCGGATCGAACTGTATTTTTCCAGCTCCATGAAGAGCGCAAAGCGCTTCCGGCGGAATAATGTGTCGTTTCTCACCTTATTCAGCTTCGCGAGCTGGCTGAGCAATAAGGTTTTCTCCCCGCGCCCAAAGGTCACGCTGGCTCCCGAGAAGAAACGCAGTTCGCCCACCGTCACAACGCGGCCGAACACGATGCCGTCGGGCGATGCCGTCCGGGAGAGCCCCCGGTCCACGATCTCAATATCCGGGCCTTCGTCGAGGAGGTCCTGGACCAGGATGGTGCTTTCCGGGCGGTTGACGCGCCTGATTTCATACAGGGATACCCGCCCGTCCACGGTGGCCCGCACCACCTCCCGCTCCAGGGGGAGGAACTCGTTTTCCGACTCGAGGACCGACTCGGCCCATACGCTGCCGTTGGCGCGCGGCTCGTAGAGCAGAAATTCGTAGAGACGGTCCGTAGCCTCTTCGTCTGGAAACGCTATGGTGTCGTCAATAACCTTGTATTTCAGTGCGCGCGCGCCGGCGAAAATCATCGCGCGGCCCTTTGCCCCATCTAGCAGTGCTTTCAGGAGCGCGGTGTTTGCCTTTCGCTGCGCCTCTCTCAGTTCATCGTAACGTTGCAGGTCCGCCAACGGCGCACACTCCTTCTCAGTCCATCCGGCGCGCGGCGCGCACGGTCTCCGGCAGCCGGCTACCGGCCCCAGAACTGTTCCAGCGGGTTGTGCAGCGCCACGCTCGCGTTCACGATGTCCTCGTAGCGATCCGGATCCTCGTGGAGGTAAAAGGGCATCAGCGCCATTTTTTCCACGTAAGTCGACCCGGGCCGCACGGTGATGCTGGGACCGCGCTGGTAGTCGCTGAACGGATAGACGAGACCCCGCGTGAAGTACGTGAGGGGCACGCCCCAGAAATGGTGGTAGTACAGGTAGTAGGCCGGGCGGTGCATGTTCGCTTCGCCGGAATGCGGGTTGAAGGACACAAGGTCCACGCTGATCGCGCCCGCGCCGTAGCCCTTCGCCTCGTTGGTCAGCGCGAGCCAGGGGACGTCCGGGTCCACGCGCGTCGCCCATTCGTCCTGCCAGTTCGGCCCGTGCAGCGTGCGCATGCGCTTGATGGTCCCGTTCTTTTCCTGCCACACAAAATGATCGATGAGGTGGGAATCCAACACGATCTCGCCGTTGCGGATGGCGTTCGCGTGAAAGGGGTCGCGCACCTCCATCGACGTCGTGACCTTTACGTAGGGCAGGCCGGCATAAAACGAATAGGTGACCGAGGCCCAGATCTGGGGCGTGTAGCCGGGCATCCGGCCGCTGTTCGTAATGCGGAACAGCAACGGCCCGCGCGTTGTCACCACGGTGCGCTCCGGCGGGTCCCAGGAGAAGGTGTGGCCCCAGAGGCCGTTGTCGCCGAAGGAATCCGGATTCCAGTGTAGTGCGGCGCTCAGGCTGTTCGTCAATTCGGGAACGGGGTTATCCGCGCGGCCCTTGAGGGTGAACGACGCTATCTGGCCGGACTTATCGTCGAGGTCGGCGATAAAATGCGCGTTTTCCACCCGCGCCCCGAGCGCCTCGCCCGTCACCTTCAGATCGTGCTCGCCCGCGGGCGGCGGCGGCGCGTCCGGGTTGTCGTAGAAGACGAGCAACAGTCCCTGGCCATTTGCGGGCACACTCGCCAGGGCGACGGCCTCGATAAACTGGCTCGGGTGCTGCAGGTAGTTCTCGTTGCTCGTGCCCGGCGGCGTTCCCGGGAAGCGGCCGTGGTTGAAGGTCTGAAATGGCGCCGGGCTGAACGCGTTGTCTTCGGCGCTCCATTGATGGACGCGCAGCTCCCGCGATAGATCGCCGCCATGCTCGGCCCGGGCCGTAATCGAGAACTCGACCGGTTCCTGGACGCGATCCAGGCCCGCTCTTTCGTGCAGCACGACCGACTGGTAGCGCCGCCACCCGTCCGGCCCGCCGCCCTGCATCGGGGCCTTCGCCTTGTATTGTTTTTCCACGGTGACGGGTTTGTCGTCCGCGCCAACCGCATCGATGGTCACGTCGATGGTGACGTCGGCGCCGTTATGCCACAGGCTCCGCGCCACGAGCACGACATTGTCCGCCCGCGCGCTTTCGCGCGTCAGCCAGCCGCTCTGCACGTGCGCAAAGCCATCCTTGAAGGCGTAGAACGACTCGCAGTCGACCCCATTGACCACGACCTTCTTGAAGGTCGCGGATTTCCCTTCGGTCCAGTCGCCCATGGGAACGACGATCTCGAAGTAGGGATGGGCCACCGCCGGCGCCACGAAGGTGACTTCCGATACCTGCTTCGGGTCGTAGGGCGTGTCGTAGAGCACCTGGCCATCGCCGACGTCCCGCCCGACCTCAACGTCAACCGCCACCTGGGTATGCCCTGGGAATGCCAGGAAGGCCAGCGCGGCGCATGAGAGCAGGATTGCCACCCGGCGCGCGCGCATCATTCGTGGCCTTCTTTCTGGACCTGCTCCTGGCTGCCGATCTGGCCCGGCACGCCCTCGTCGAACGGCATCGTCAGGATTGGCATGATCCAGCCGCGGGGGGCGCGCTTGTTCGTGGTCATCCACTCGCTCACGCGCAGGGGCGATCGGAGCTGCCGGTTCAGGCGCTCGATTTCCGCGAAGGGATTATCGCCTTCGGCGAAGCGGAAGGGCACCCACGCGTTGAGCTCGTAATACATGCTCCCCTCGCGCACTTTCATCAGGCGGGTCATGTTGTTGCCGGTGAAGGGGTACACCATCGGGCGCGACCAGTAGATCCACGGGCCATTCTGGACGTAGTAGAAGGGTTGCGAGACGCTGGCGGGATCCCCGAAGCGGTTCGTGTTTTCGTATTCCAGCGCGATGTTCGCGAAGCCCACGCCCTGTTCCCGGTTCACGAAGGCCATCCAGGGGGTGTCCGCCGGGATGTCCAGCGCTCGGACGGGATGTTCCTTCGAACCCTCAATGAGCATGTTCCGCACGACCCCGAGTTCATCCAGCCAGACAAATTCATTCAGCACCGCGTGGTTGAACACCATCTCGCCATTGCGGAGCGCCGAAACAAACACTTCTTCGTGCACCTCCATAAGCGAGGACTGGAGGATATAGGGCTGCCCGGTGTAGAAGGTGTAGGCGACATGCGCGGAGACGTTGTCCATGAAGGGCAGCATGGCGTGGCGCCGCGTGCGGTGCATCAGCGGGCCGGTGTCCTGCCTGAATTCCGGGCTCTCCCAGTCGCTCGCGTGCACCCAGGGCGTCGGGGGCGTGTAGATGCCCGGATTCCAGTGCACCGCGCCGTTTGTCTCCAGCTTGTGCTCCAGCAGCACCGGATCGCCGCCGTCGAGGATGGTCACGGTCTCGACCGCGCCGCTGTTGGCCGAGGTCAGCAGGCTGTAGCGCCCGTTGGTGATGGTCTGGCTCTGGCCGTCATGCTGCTCGACCTGGAGGTCGCTCTCGACGACGTTGGTATGTTCCGCCTCGTTGCCGAACACCACCTGGTAGATTTTCTTCTCGTACTGCTGGACATCCGCGAGAAACATGAACTCCACGGTCGTGGTCGGGTCGTAACGGCGGATCGGCTCGCCCGTCGCGGCGTCGATCTCGCCGGAGTTCAGCATCTCCTCGTCGCGCCATTCCGCCACGTCGATGATCTGGTGCGGCGCGACCACATAGCCATCTTCCCCCGCCTTCGGATGCGTGGGGTCGTAGGTAACGACCCGGATCTGGCTGTTTTCGGGGCCGAACTCGTCGGCGTAGGGCCCGATTGTCGCGTGGACCGGCTCGCCGTCGCGCCGGATGCCGGCGGTCTCGTGCACGATCAGGGAAATCACATAGGGCCAGGCCGAGCTCCAGTGCCCCCCCTTCGAAGGGGCCGTGCCGGACTGTTCGTACACGACCTCCGCGCCGTCGGCGCCGGTCACGGTGACCTTGATGGTGTGTGTCGAGCCGTTTGTCCACACACAGGGGGCCATAATGCGGAAATTGCGCGAGCCGTCTATCTCGCCCTTGTAAGTCTCGCCCTCGAGGCCCGGGCTTGCGGCGGCCGAGGCCGGATCCTGCGCACCCTCGTTGAAGAAGCGCGCGTCCCGGCTCCATTCGCCGTCCACCTCCACCCGCGTCACGGTCCCCGGCCCGATCGCTTCCTTGGCCAGCGTCAGCGTCACGTGGTGGTAGGGAAAATCGCCGCTCGGCATCCCGAACCCAAGCCCGCTGGCCGCCGCGCGCTCCGCCGGCGCCGCGCCCGCCGCGGAGAGCCTGAGCACCGCTCCGGCTTCCGTCGCCAGCGCCACCTCGACGGTATACTCGGCGCCCGTCTCCCAGCCTTCATAGACCGAGACGCTGATATCCTCGCTGCCGTGCACTTCGCGGTGGCCGTTGAAGATCCCGGCGTTCTTGACCAGGAACGCCTCGCGCGACTTCCCGTTCACCTTTACCTCGGTCACCACGCCGGGGGCCAGCGCTTCGCGGGGATAGCTGGCCGTCAGGTCGACGGTGTGCCGGGTGTCTTCGCGGACGGCGCTGAATTCGACCGACGCGGGCGCGCCGGGCACGCCGGTTTCGGCAAAGCCCGCGGGCCGTGGATGCCGCAACGTCTCCGCGGCGGCGAAACCCGCGCCCACCAGAATCAAGAGAGCCAGCAGGCAGGCAATCGAACGGGATGTCTTCATGGCGCATTCCTTCCTGTTCCAAAGGTAGCGATCGGGCCATAGCACGATCCGAGAGGGACTCCATGCTGCCACCAGGCGGGGCCGGTATTCAATATCGAGGCTTGCGCACTATACGCAGAACGTAACGGGCGTCTCACCCCGCCTCGATCTTGTCCGTTTTCACCGCAATATCGAAGGTCGCGCGGTAGATCCCGTCCTTCTCCACCACGTCGAGCATCAATTGATCGCCGCCGCGCCGGAAAATGCCGTCGTCCTCGTTCTTGCGCTCGTGCGGCCCGTGCGCGAGGTACGGCGGCTGTGCGTAGACCTTCGCGCTGAGCCGGTCGTCGAAGAAGAACTGCGACGTGAACTCGAGCGCGCGCCCGTCCGCCTGCGGGGACTGGATTTTGAAGTGAATGTGCACCGCGCGGCCGGGGTACCAGCCGGGGTAGATGGTCGTGAAGCGGGCCACCCCATTGGCGTCGGTAAACTGGTAGCCCCGAAGGAAGCGCTTGTCCCGCGTGTCCTGGCGGGAGTCCGATGCGCCGGAATACACGCCGAGGGCGTCGCAGTGCCAGATATCCACCATGGCGCCCGGAAAGGGAACGCACTCCCCGCCCGCCAGTTGCAGCACGTTTAATTGCAGGACCAGTTCCGCGCCCGGCGTGCGGATGTCCGTGCCGGGCTCCGTCCGGATGTCGGATCGTTCCAGACGATCATCCACGAAAAATGGCCCCTCGGTCATGGCCGGCAGGGCGATACAGGGCCGCGATTCGGCGCGCGCCGCCCCGCCCGCGCCGAAGAGCATTGCGCCGGCGCCGGCCATCGCCGCGAGGGCCTGCTTGCGCGACAGCAGTATTCCGCGAAACTCGTCATCGTGAATCATCGAGAGACCTCCGATCACCCGCTATGGGGAACGCTTCCCGCCATCCTATCACGCGGGCCGGAAAAGCGCCAGCGCCGGCGGCCCGCCACGATGCCGGCCTGTTTGTGTGGCGCTGGGGGGGAGCACACGAAGGTGGCGCAAACGGCGGTATCACCCGAAATGCTCGAATCCGGCGCGTTCGGGAATTTCCCCGTTTATCCGGACGCCCTGGAAGTCTCGGACGCATCTTCCGATGGGGGTGAGGGGGAGTCCGAAGGCCACTTCGAAGGCGCCGCAGACTGCCGTGGCTTCCTCTGGGGCCAGCGCCACGAGGAGCTCGTATTCTTCACCGCTTCGCAGGCGTTCTTCCGGGGAAATGCGGTCCTGATCGCCCCAGAAGGTGTCGAGCGAAGGGTCCGCGGGCAACTCGTCGGCATCCAGATCGATGCCCACGCCGCTCGCGGTTGCGATGTGTTGCGCGTCGGGCAGGATGCCGTCGGAGATGTCGATCATGGCGTGGACTTCGTCGCGGGCCTGGAGCCATTGGCCTTCCGCCAGGCGGGGGAGGGGTTTGAGGTAGGCCTGGATGTACTCGGGGGCGTCGATGCCGTGCAGGAGGGCGTACAACCCGGCGCCACGCCGTCCCGGCACGCCGGTGACGGCGATCAGGTCGCCGGACTCGGCGCCCTGGCGGAATACCGCGCGCCCCGGGACGTCGCCGATGACGGTAATGTCTGCGACAATCCCCGAAGCCGATGCGGTGGTGTCGCCGCCGATAATGGCGGCGTCGCACTGTTCCACGGCGTCGGCGACGCCGGCGTAGAAGGCCTTGACGAACTCCAGGGGGGCGTCCGGTGGGAGGGCCAGGGTCACGAGCACATGGCGGGCGCGCCCGCCCATCGCCGCGATATCGCTGATCGCGGAAGCGGCGGCCTTCCAGCCGAGATCGTGCGGCGCGCCCCAGTTGCGGTGAAAGTGGACGCCTTCCAGCGAGGCGTCGCAGGTGAGCAGCAGCTGGGCGCCGCCCGCTTCGATCACGGCGCAGTCGTCGCCGATGCCCTGGATGATACCTTCGCCCGGGCGCAGGCCGCCCGTCAACGCGCGAATCAGGCCGAACTCGCCGAGGTCGCCGGGGCGCTTGCTCATCCGCCCGCCACCAGCACGCCGAAGGCCTGCGGGATTCCGGCCACCACGTCCCGCGCAAGCAGCGCGCGTCCCGTGAACTGTTCCGCGGCGCAGTCGCCCGCGTAGCCGTGGAGCCAGACGCCGAGGCGGGCGGCGTCCCACGCGCCCATGCCCTGGGCGAGCAGGCCGCCGAGCAGTCCGGCGAGCACATCGCCCGTGCCGCCGGTCGCCATGCCGCTGTTGCCGCTGGTGTTCAGCGCGACGGAGCCATCCGGATGCGCCACGACAGTGTGATGGCCCTTGAGCGCGACTACGCAACCATGCGCCGCCGCAAAATCCAGGGCCGCCGCGTTGCGATCCGCCTGCACCGTCCCCACGTCGGTTCCCAGGAGGCGGGCCATTTCGCCGGGGTGCGGCGTAATGATGGCGCTGAGCGGGGCCCGGCTTTTCAGGGGGCTCGTATCACCGGCCAGGTTGTTGAGGGCGTCGGCGTCGAGCACGAGCGGCGGCTTGCAGCGGGCCACAAACTCATGCGTAAAGGACCGGGTTTCCGGGTGGGTGGAGATACCCGGCCCGAGCACGCAGGCCTCCTTGTCCTCGGCGAAGGCGAGCGCTGGTTCCACGGCGGCGGCGCTGATGGTGTGCTGCGGCGTGTCCGGCAGCAGGCGGCTCATGGCCTCGATCAGTGATGTCGCCGCGATGTCGCCCAGTGAATGCGGGACGCCCGCGGTCACCAGCCCGCACCCGGAGCGCCCGGCCGCTTCGCAGCACAGGCGCATGGCGCCCGTGAAGCCGCGCGAGCCCGAGATCACGAAGACGTGGCCGAAGGAGCCCTTGTGCCCGTCGGCGGGGCGGGGGGGAAGCAGGTGGGCGGAAAGCGTGCGGGTAATGGTCTGGATCATGGTGCTATCTCCAGCCGCCATCGTATCCAGCGGACCGGGGGCGATCAAGTTCCGGGGGGCGGACGAGGCCCGATTGCGCCATTGCATCCTCCCCGCGCGCCCGGCTAGACTCCCCGCATAGCGAGAGGAGGATTGTCTTTGCGAGCGGTAGTACAACGCGTGCGCCACGCTTCCGTGACGGCCAACGGAATGGTGACCGGCTCCATCGGCCCGGGCTTGCTGGTGTTGCTCGGCGTGGATGTAAATGACAGCGAAAAGGACGCGGACTATATGGCCGAGAAGATCCCCGGCCTGCGGATCTTCAACGACGCTGAGGGCAAGTTCAATCTCTCTCTGGAGGATGTGGGCGGCGCAGTGCTGCTGGTGTCGCAGTTCACGTTGCACGGGGATTGCCGCAAGGGGCGGCGGCCCTCGTTTGTGGCGGCGGCCCGCCCGGAGCTGGCGATCCCACTCTACGAGCGGGTGGCCCAACTGCTGCGGGAACGCGGTGTGGAGGTTGCGATGGGCGTGTTTGGCGCGCACATGGACGTGGAACTGCTCAACGACGGCCCCGTGACGCTCCTGCTCGACTCGGGAAAGGCCTTCTGATGCGCATCGCCATCGCCGGGAGCGGGACCTTGAGCGTGAAAATGTTGCGGCCCCTGCTTGCGTCGCGCCACACGGTGGTGGCGGCGATACTCGACGGGCGCGAAACGCGGGGGTACCGGCGCTGGATCGGGCCCCGGCTGGCGCGGTGGTTTCGCGGCAGCTTCAGCCTGAGCGGCCAGGCGCGGAAGTACGGCATCCCCATTTTCTATATCGACCGTATGGACGAGGCCGAGCTGGCGCCGCTGCGCGCGCTGGATATCGACGTTATTCTGGTGGGCGGCTTCAGCATCATATTGAAGCCCCCGATTATCGAAGTGCCGCGGATCGGGTGCGTGAACACGCACTCGTCGCTGCTCCCGCGCCACCGGGGGCCCAATCCATTCTCCGCCGCGATCCTCGCGGGCGACACGGTATCCGGGGTGACGTTTCACTGGATGGACGCGGGCGTGGACACCGGGAATATCATCGAGCAGCACGAAATCCCGCTGGACGGCGAGACGACGATGCTCGGGCTGTACAAGGATGCCTGCGAGCTGGCGGGGGAGCGCGTCGTGGCGCTGATGGACCGCATCGAGGCGGGCGAGGCCCCGTCCACGCCGCAGGATCCGGCGGCGGCCAGCTACGAGAAGCGCTGTGCGGTGGCGGATTCGTGGATTGACTGGACTCAGAGCGCGGTAGCGATCGACCGGAAGGTTCGGGGCATGTCGCCACAGCCATACGTCCGGTTTCAGTGGAGGGATCACCTGGTGCTCGTTCACCGGGTAACCTTCAATCCCAATCCCGTGGATGCGGCTCCGGGGACGGTGCTGGCGAACCGGCCCTATTTGCGGATCGCCACCGGCGCGGGCAGCGTGACGCTGAATGTGGCGTTCCGCCAGAAGCCAATCCCGTGGGTGTGGCCGGGATTCGGCAAGCGGCCCGATGTGGGGGAGGCGCTGGCGTCCGGGCCGCCGGCATGATCGCCCGCGGGCCAGGGCAATCGCATTCAAACTTTGGCTCATCCGGTTTGAGCGTACGGGATTATTCATAGGCGTTTCTCCGTGCCCGAACTATCCGGGACCGCGAATGTATGCCGGTTGGGGCCTCCGTTGGAGTAATCGTATCGACTGCTCTTTCGGCCCGAAGGGCCAGTGCAGCTCCCAGCCCCGGGCAACGCCCGGGGAATACGGGGGCACCACCTTCCCCGCCCTGAAAGGGCAGCGCAGTGAGCCAGTCCAGCGTTTCCGAAGTTCAACTGCGCTGCCCTTTCAGGGCGTATGAGAAACCCACCGCTCAATCCCTGGGCGTTGCCCCATAAGCGCTAACTTGTTTGCAATCCGCCGCAGGCCGCGTGCTATACTTCCCATCAGGAAGCGAGGACGGCCAATGATGGACGAAGATTGGAAGGTATTGACAACATTGTTTCCGGCGAATTGGCAAGAGCTTGCGGCGACCAGCGGTGCGCTCAAGGGTTTGCGCAAGGATGTCGGCGGGAGAATCTTCTCTGCACCCTGTTGATCTCACCTTGGATGCGGCTGTCACTCGCGAGACGGTGGTGTGCGCGAGGCAGTCCGGGCTTGGGGACATGTCGGATGTGGCGCTGTTCAAGCGCCTGAAGAAGTGCAAGGGCTGGCTGCACGCACTGTGTGTTTCGCTGCTGGCCGAACGCGTCACGACGCCCGGGCAAGCCGCGCAGTTCCTCGTCCGGCTGACGCAACCCACGTGGCGGAGCTCGGGAAAACGCGCATATGGCGCGTTCACTATAGCATCCAGGCCCCTTCGATGTGCTGCGACTACTTCCAGATAACCCCCATAAAGGGCGAGGGGACGGGCGAAACCTTTCAGCGCTTTCCCGTCAATGCCGGCGACCTTATTCTGGCCGACCGCGGCTACTCGCTGGCGAGCGGAATCGAGTACGTGAATTCGAGCGGCGCTTTTGTTACGGTGCGGTTCAACCCCAACAATGTACCGGCAACAGACCGCGCGGGCAACAAATTCGACTTGCTGGCTCACCTGAAACGCTTCAAGCAGCGGGCGAAGTGCGGAGTTGGCCTGTGCTTATCCCGTGTGAAGTGACGCCGTCTCCGGACGGATATGCGTGGTGAGGAAGAGCGAAGAAGCCATCCGCCAGGCCCACCGCAAGCTCAGACGGCGCGAGAGCAAAAACGGGCAGAAACTCAGGGCCCAGACGCTCGTGTACGCCGAGTACATCATCGTCTTCACCACATTTCCCGAAGAAAAGTTCCCGCCCAGCGTCGTGATGGAGTGGTATCGAATCCGCTGGCAAATCGAGCTTGTTTTTAAGCGCTTCAAGCAGATCGCCAAACTGGGGCATCTGCCCAAGCACGACGATGAAAGCGCGAGGCAATAGCTCTACGGCGTTGTTCATCGCATTGATCACTGAAAAACTTGTAAGCCATGCGGCGTCTATTTCTTCGGGGCTACGAAATCGTCACGCAACCGCCCCAGGAGTCGGTGGCGTGAATTCTCATACGCGTTTCATCGGGTCAGGTGCGCGCTCGAGCCTACTCTGTCGCTTCGCGATACAATCGAGCGTTGGGGCGAGATCGCACACGCCCTGACCGAGCGGCCGCGCAAGCGGCGTGCCCAGACCGAACAATATTTTCCATAAAACAAGTTAGCGCTTATGGGGCGTTGCCCAGGGCTGAAAACTGCGTTGGCCCTTCGGGCCGAAAACTGCGTTGTCCCTTCGGGCCGAAGGCGTGCGTTGGCATCCGGTTCTGCTGCCGAATACACGGTCTGCACTACAGAGAAGGCCCAAGGAATCCCGTATCCGGTCTTGGCGTCGCCCCCCGAAAATGTGAACCGAGCAATCGACTCCTATTTGACTTCATCGTTGCCGATGTACCTTCAAACCGGATGAGCCAACAACCTGAATTGTCAAACGGAGCGCGTGTCGGAGCGCTGGCGTTTCGCCTGCGGCGAATCCCTAACCTTGCCGGCAGAGATGCCGGCGCTCCAACGCGCTCACGTTCATTGATTCAAGGCGCCAAATCAACTCACGCTTACCACCAAACGCTTAAATGCGATTGCCCTGCCGCGGGCCCGTTGCGGGCGGCGTGCCGCGCCCGGCATAATCGCCGCAGGAGCCGCCGGATGATCACGATCATTATTCCTGTCCACAACCAGATCGAATACACGCGGCAGTGTATTGCGACGGTGCGGGCCAACACCCGCGCGCCCTACCGCCTGATCGTGGTCGACAACGGGTCGACGGAGCCGGTGGCCGGGGTGGCCGAGACGGCGGGCGCGACGGTGGTGCGATCCGAGACGAACCGGGGCTTCGCGGGCGGGGTGAATCTCGGGCTCGCGCACGCCGAGGGGCATGTGCTGCTGCTGAACAACGACACGCTCGTGCCGCCGGGCTGGCTGGAGGGTCTGGAGGCCGCGCTTCTCAGCGCGCCGGACATCGGCATGGCCGGCCCCATGAGCAACTACGTCTCGGGGAGCCAGCTTATTCCCGATCTGAACTTCGGGCATATCGACGAGATCGAGGCCTATGCCGCGCAGCGGCGCCGCGACTACCCGAACGCGATCCGGGACGTGGCGCGGCTGGTGGGGTTCTGCCTGCTGATCCGCGACACCGCGCTGGCGGCGGCCGGCCCGCTGGACGAGGCCTACGGCGTTGGCAACTTCGAGGATGACGACTACTGCGTGCGCGTGCTGCGGGCGGGCTTCCGGCTGGTGGTGGATGAAGGGGGCTTTGTATTCCACTATGGCAACCGGACATTTCAATCGCTCGGGCTGGTGGACTCCGCGTGGGACCGGCTGATCGAAACGAACGCCGCCCTGTTTGGCGCGAAATTCGACCTGCGCCCGGAGGACCGGCTCGACGAGTACCGGCAGGCGCTCCAGATCAACCGCGAAGGGGGCGAGGCGCTGAGGGGCGGCGATCTGGCGGCGGCGCTCCGGCACTACCGCGACGCCATCCGCCTGGCGCCGCGGCTGGCGCGGAACCACAACGATCTCGCGGTGGCGCTCTGGCAGGCGGGCGCGCGCGGGCAGGCGCTGGAGCGCATCAAGGTGGCGCTGCAACTGGAGCCGGATTACGCCGAGGCCCGCGAAAACCTGCTGGACATGGGCCGGGCGCTGGATCGGGACGCGGAAGTGCGCGCGTGGCTCGTGGCGCTGGATGCCAGGTAGACGCGGAACGAAACGCGAAGCAGCATGGAGCCGAACATGAGCATCAGCATACGCCCGTACCGCCCGGAGGACGAGGCCGAATGGCTGCGCGTCCACGCCGTCATTATGACCCTCTCGCACGCGTGGAATTACTGCATTCAGGAGCGCCCGCTCTACGAGGGATATGCTTCGACCTGTCTGGTGGCGACCTTCGATGAGCGGATTATCGGGCTTACGGACGTCCAGTACGAGAACGAGCCGGGGGAGCTGTGTTTCGAGAAAGACTCCCGGGGCGGGTATGTGCTGGAATTCGGCCGATTGCCCGAGTTTGGCGGCCAGGGGCTTGGCGAGCGTTTGATCGAAGCGGCGGTGGAGGATGCGCGCCGCCAGGGCTTCCGCCGCCTCGAATACTGGACGCAGGACCGGCGCGCCCAGCGCTACTACCGGCGGCTGGGGATGAAGGAAATCAGCCGCCACTACCGGTTCCGCTTCAAGCCGCCGCAGGAGGTGGCGGAGCGCCTGATGGAGGATTGTGTTGGCGTGGAGTACCTGTATGGGGCCTGCCTGCCGGAGGAGTGGCCGCTGGTCCAGGAGAAATACGAGATATTGCGGAAGCACCCGCTGGAGCCGCACCTCTGCGTGGGTTTTGGCCTGCGCTTCTGAGGCGCGGGGGAAAATTTTTCGGGACAAAAGTTGACATCGGAAAATTCGTCTGCTACTATATGCGCCACCTTGCCGAGCGGGAGTAGCTCAGTTGGTAGAGTGCAACCTTGCCAAGGTTGATGTCGCGGGTTCGAATCCCGTCTCCCGCTCCATTTTTATTTTTTCCGGGCCGTTAGCTCAGTTGGTAGAGCAGGTGACTCTTAATCACAAGGTCGGGGGTTCGATCCCCTCACGGCCCACCATTTTTGCGTTCCACGCCAAATCCTTCTAAATCAGCAGGCGAAAATCGGTATGGTTTTGCCCGCTTTTTTTTTGGTACTATCAAGGGCCCTCCCCAACCGGGACGGACGGGCGAGTGGCGGAATTGGCAGACGCGCCAGATTTAGGTTCTGGTACCTCACGGTGTGCGGGTTCAAGTCCCGCCTCGCCCACCAAAATCACGGCAAACGGTAGATAGAAAACAATGAGCGAAAAAGACGTGCAAGAATCGGCGGTTGCGACAAAGGAACCGGACTCCAACGAATTCGAGTTCGCCGAAGACCCCACCTTCGACCTGGATTACAAGGGCGATTGTGCGTATGAGGTGAAGGTGAGCATTCCCGCGGCCAATACGCTCAAGCAGGCCGGCGAGATGTTCGAGGAGCTTCAGGAAGAGGCGGAGCTGCCGGGTTTCCGGCGCGGCAAGGCCCCCCGCAAGCTGGTCGAGCGGAAGTTTGGCAAGGCGGTGCGCGGCGAGGCGGTTGAGAAGCTGGTGAGCGCGGCGTTCCGGAAGCTGGTCAAGACCGAAGACCTGCGGCCGATCGACTTCCCCGATATCGAGGGGCTGGAGAGCGTGCACGAGCAGCCGGTCGACGCGCCGCTCGATTTCACGCTGAAGTTTGAAGTGGCCCCGCGCGTTACGCTGGGCGACTACAAGGGGATCACGGTCGAGCGCCCCGTGCTGAAGATTGACAGCAAGTCCGTGGACGAGGCGCTTGAGACGTACCGCGAGCGCCAGGCGGCCTACGAGACGGTGGAGAAGGGGAAGGCGCAGGACGGCGACCAGGTCATCATCAGCTTCGCGGGCCGGATCAACGGCGAGCTTTTCGACGGCGGATCGGCGGAGAACTACCCGTATGTTCTGGGTTCCGGCCGCTTTTTCAAGGAATTCGAAGAGGCGCTTCAGGGGGCGGCCAGCGGCAGCGAAGTAACCTGCGACGTGCCGTTCCCCGAGGATTACTCCAGCGTGGACCTGGCCGGCAAGACGGCGCAGTTCACGATTACCATTAACGAAATCAAGCGCAAGACGCTTCCCGAGGTGAACGAAGACCTCGCCAAGGCGGCCGGTTTTGATTCGCTGGCCGCGATGCGGGAGCGGGTTGAATCCGAGCTTCAAGCCGGCGCGGACGCCCAGAGCCGGGAGATTGCGGAGCGGCGGGCGATCCAGGCCATCGTCGAAAAGAGCACCTTCGAGTTGCCCCAGTCGCTGGTGAAGTCGACGGCGGCCGAGTACTACAAGCAGGAACTGCGGCGGCTTATATCGCTGCGCGTTCCCCCGGCGGAGCTGGACAAGCGCGAGCCGGAAATCCGCCAGGAAGCCGAAGCGCACGCGATCCGCGAGATCAAGGGCTACGTGGTCATCGGTGAAATCGGGCGTGCCGAGAATATCACGGTGGGCGAGGCCGACTTCGAAGCGGAGGCCAACGCGATCGTGGAGCGGACGGGGATGGATATCGAAATCGCGCAGCGCTTCCTGAGCCAGGACGAAAAGCGCAGCGATTACGAGGATCGCATCTACCGGAAGAAGGCGCTGGCCGCCGTGATGGACAACGCCAAGATCAAGGACAAGAAAGTTACCCGCGAGGAACTGGAGAAGTTCGAGGAAGAGGCCGATGCCTGATCCCCTGCACGTTCACGCACAGGTTGCCGCGCTGGGCGGTCTGAACCCCGTCAGCCCCCAGAATGTGACGATCTACCAGCAGACCAGCCGCGGCGAGCGCGCGTACGACATTTACTCGCGCCTGCTTGAAGATCGCATTATCTTCCTGGGCATGCCGATCGACGACTACGTGGCGAATTACGTGATCGCGCAGTTGCTCTTCCTCGAATCCGAGGATCCGGACAAGGACGTGAGCATCTACGTGAATTCGCCGGGCGGCAGCGTTACCGCGGGTCTGGCGATTTACGACACGATGCAGTTCATCAAGCCGGACATCAGCACGATTTGCCTGGGCCAGGCCGCCAGCATGGCGGCGGTGTTGATGGCGGCGGGCACGAAGGGAAAGCGTTTCGCGCTGCCCTATTCCCGCTTCCTGCTGCACCAGCTCATGGGCGGCGTGCAGGGGCAGGCGTCCGATATCGACATTCAGGCCCGGGAAATCATCCGGATCGGCGAGATGATCGATGAGATTCTGGTGAAGCACACGGGCCAGCCGCCGGAGCGAATTCATCAGGACAGCGATCGTGATTTCTTCATGGGCGCTGAAGAGGCCCGGGAATACGGGTTGATTGACGAAATTTTGTCACGGTAGTCCGCGGCCCGGCTCGAAAATTTGATTTTGTCTTATTATCCCCCCGACGGCCCGAGGTCGAGCGGGGGGTTTGTATTGGGCGGCGATGGCGGAAACCCGCGCCGTTACAGGGGGATTACAGGGTAGAGGCTTGGATCCGTCGCCTTACGGGACTTGACCTCGGCGGCGGGTAATTGGCACAATAGATCTGACTCGATGTCGGCGATGGCATGGCCATTGGAATAAATAGTTGACAGATGTCGGGAAAAATGATAATTTGAGACCGCCCGTGAACGGTTTTATCGCAGGAGAGTCGAATGGCCCCACAGCGTACACGAAGTGATGTCCCCACCTGCTCCTTCTGTGGCAAGCGCCACGATGAAGTGAACAAGCTGATTGCCGGGCCCGACGTGAACATTTGCGACGAGTGTGTCAATCTGTGCGGTGAAATTGTGGCGGAGGAGAAGGCGCGGAAGGGCACGTCGCGGACGATGAAGGTGCCGGCGCCGAAGGAAATCAAGGCGTTCCTGGACCAGTACGTGATTGGCCAGGAGCACGCCAAGCGGGTGCTTTCGGTCGCGGTGCACAACCACTACAAGCGCATTGCGTCGGGCGGCGAGATCGACGGGGTGGAAATCCAGAAGTCGAACGTGCTGCTGATCGGTCCCTCGGGGTGCGGTAAGACGCTGCTGGCGGAGTCCCTGGCGCGTCTTCTGGACGTGCCGTTTGCGGTGGTGGACGCGACGACGCTGACGGAGGCGGGGTATGTGGGCGACGACGTCGAGAACGTGATCCTGAAGCTGCTCCAGAATGCGGATTTTGACGCTTCGCGGGCCGAGACGGGGATTGTGTACATCGACGAGATCGACAAGGTGGCGCGGAAGAGCGACAGCCCGTCGATCACGCGCGACGTGTCGGGCGAGGGCGTGCAGCAGGCGCTGCTGAAGCTGCTCGAGGGCACGGTGGCGAATGTGCCCCCGCAGGGCGGGCGGAAGCATCCGCAGCAGGAGTGCATCCAGGTGCACACGCGCAACATCCTGTTTGTTTGCGGCGGCGCGTTCAACGGCCTGGACACGATTATCCAGAAGCGCATCGGGCAGAAGGTCATCGGCTTCAACGCGGACGTGAAGTCGAAGAAGGAAATGAAGCTGGGCGAATTGCTCTCCGAGGTGAAGCCGGAAGACCTGATCAAGTACGGCATGATCCCGGAGTTCAGCGGGCGGCTGCCGATTACGGCGTCGTTGAACGAGTTGAGCCAGAACGACCTGGTGCGTATCCTCGTGGAGCCGAACAACGCGCTGGTGCGCCAGTACCAGAAGCTGTTTGAGCTGGAGAACGTGACGCTGCGCTTCCCGGACGAGACGATCGAGACGATCGCGGCGTCGGCCATCAAGCGCGACACGGGCGCGCGCGGGCTGCGCAGCATTCTCGAAGAGGCGATGCTCGGCGTCATGTTCGAGATACCGTCGCGCCAGGATGTCCGCGAGTGCGTCATCACGCCGGGGGTCATCACGAAGGCCGAGGAACCGCTGCTGGTGTACAAGCACGAGAAGTCCTCGGTCAAGGGCGAAGGCAGCGACACGAATTCCGCGTCGGCCTAGCCTCTCCGGACGTTCGCGCCGGCCCGTCGCTTGCGCCTGTGGCGCGCCCGCCCGCTGCCGCGATCCCTGTCCAGCGTGGCCGGTTGGGGCGCCGATAGGGTATACTGCGGCCCGCCCGGATGGGATGGCGTCGCGCGCGGGCTCTTACGCGTCGCGCGCCCCCGCGGCGCTTGAATCACCTCCACCCAATGAAGCGGGAGCACCGTTTAATGCCACCGAAGAAAAAAGCCGCGACCGAAGGCGCCATGCGCCTTCCGTTGCTTCCGCTGAAGGATATGGTTATCTTCCCGCGCATGGTCGTGCCGCTTCTGGTGGGCCGCGCGGCGTCGCTGGCGGCGGTGGAGGGGAGCCTGGCGGGGAACCAGCCGCTGTTTCTCTGCACGCAGAAGGACCCGAACGAGGAAAACCCGGGGGAGGACGGGCTTTACCGGGTGGGTGTGGCGGCGTCGATCCTCCAGTCGCTCCGGATGCCGGACGGGACGATGAAGGTGGTGGTGGAGGGGCTGGGCCGGGGCCAGGTGGAGCAGTTTTTGTTTGAGGCCGAATCCGGGACGGAAGCCGAAGTGACCAGCCTGGAGTCGTCCACCGAGCGCAGTGATCGTATCAGCGCGCTGGCGCGGGCGGCGATCGGCCAGTTTGAGGACTACGTCCAGCTTTCGCAGCGGATCGCGCCGGAAGTGTTCATGTCGATTCAGGGCATGGAGGACTGCGAGCTGGTGGCGGATTCGATCTGCGCGTACCTGCCGGTGCGCGTGGAAGAGCGCCAGGCGCTGTTGGAGCTGGTGGACACGGCGGCGCGGCTGGAGAAGATCACCTCCATTCTCATGCGGGAGAATGAACTCATCCGCATGGAACACAGCGTGCGGGATCGTATGCGCGAGCAGATGGAGCGCGGCCAGCGGGAGCACTACCTGCACGAGCAGCTCAAGCTGATCCACCAGGAGCTGGGCAACCGCGAGGAGGGCTTCGACGAGTTCACCGAGATGCGGACGATGATCGCGGAGGCGAAAATGCCGGCCGAGGTGCGGGCGAAGGCGGATCGCGAGTTTGCGCGCTACGAGCGCATGCCGATGCTGAGCCCGGAGGGCGCGGTAATCCGCAATTACCTGGAATGGCTCTGCGACATGCCGTGGTCGAAGCGGACGCGCGATTTTCTGAATCTTGCGCGCGCCCAGAAGGTGCTCGACGAGGATCACTACGGCCTGGAGAAGGTGAAGGACCGGATTCTGGAGTATCTGGCCGTGCGGAAGTTGAGCAATTCCGCGCGAGGGCCGATCCTGTGTCTCGTGGGCCCGCCCGGCGTCGGCAAAACGTCGCTGGGCGAGTCAATCGCGCGTGCGATGAAGCGGAAGTTCATCCGGGCGTCGCTCGGGGGCATCCGGGACGAGGCGGAGATCCGGGGCCACCGGCGGACCTATATTGGGGCGCTTCCCGGCCGGATCATTCAGAACATCAAGAAAGCGGGCGTGAAGAACCCGCTGTTTCTGCTGGACGAGATCGACAAGCTGAGCAACGATTTTCGGGGCGATCCCTCGTCGGCGCTGCTGGAGGTGCTGGATCCGGCGCAGAACAAGGATTTCAGCGACCACTACCTGGAGGTGAGCTTCGACCTTTCCGAGGTCTTCTTCATCGCGACGGCGAACAACGAATACGACATTCCGCACGCGCTGCATGATCGCATGGAGATCGTCCATCTCTCCGGGTACACCCTGCGCGAGAAAGAGCAGATCGCGCGTCTGTTTCTGCTGCCCCGCATGATGGCTGATTGCGGCCTGACGGCGAAACAGGCCGTGCTGGAGGACAGCGCGATCACGGAGATCATCCAGCGCTACACCCGCGAGGCGGGCGTCCGCGAGCTGGAGCGCCAGATTGCCCGCGTGCTGCGCAAGGTGGCGCGGCGCGTAGTGGAGAAGGCGCACAAGGGCGTGATGGCGCTGGACGCGGCGGCGGTTGTCGAGTTGCTCGGCCCGCCGGTATACAGCGCGATGCGCGAGGTGGAGGAGCCGCAACCGGGCATCGCCATCGGCATGGCGTGGACGCAGGTGGGCGGCGACATTCTGTTTATAGAGACGAGCCTCACCGAGGGCAAGGGGAAGCTCACCCTGACGGGGCAGCTTGGCAACGTGATGAAGGAGTCGGCGGAGGCGGCGTACACCTACATTCGGGCGCACGCGAAAGAGCTGGAGGTTCCGGCGGACTTCTACAAGAAGCGGGATCTCCACGTGCATGTGGCCGAGGGCGCGGTGCCCAAGGACGGCCCTTCCGCCGGCACGGCGCTGATCGTGTCCATGGTTTCGGCCCTGCGCGGCGTGGCGCCGACCGCGGCGCTTTCGATGACCGGCGAAATCACGCTGCTGGGCCGGGTGCTGCCCGTGGGCGGGATTAAGGAGAAGGTCCTGGCGGCGCACCGGGCGGGGGTGAAGACGGTGCTGCTGCCGCGCGAAAACGAGAAGGACCTGCCCGACGTGCCCGCGGAGGTGCGGGACGCGCTGGACATCCGCTTTGTGGACCAGGTGGGCGAGGTGCTGGCGGTGGCCTTTCCGCCGGCGCGCCGCCGGTCTTCGCGCCGTGCCGGGGGATCGTGACCCGTGCGCGTGAACTCGGTACAGTTTGTTGTGAGCGCCCTCGATCCCCGGCAGTATCCGCGGGACCGGCGCCCCGAAATCGCGTTTGTGGGCCGTTCGAATGTGGGGAAGTCGTCGCTGCTGAATACGCTGCTGGGGCGCAAGGGGCTCGCGAAGACCAGCTCCACCCCCGGCAAGACGCAGACGCTGAACTTCTTCGACGTGAACGAGCGCTTCTATTTCGTTGATCTGCCGGGCTACGGCTTCGCCAAGGCGCCGAAGAGCATGAAGGACGCGTGGAACCAGGTGCTGGCGGAGTACCTGCGCACACGCGACACCCTGCGCCTGGTGGTATCGCTTGTGGATGCGCGCCACAAGCCGAGCGCGCTCGATGTGGAGATGCTGCACCTCCTGGAGGAGGCGGAGGTTCCCACGCTCGTGGTGGCGACGAAAATCGACAAGCTCAAGCGCTCCCAGCGCAACCCCGCCTTCAAGTCCATCCGCGAGACGCTTGATTTGCACGACGACATGCTCGTGCTCCCCTTCAGCAGCGAGACGAAGGAGGGGGTGAAGGAGCTCTGGCAGGTCATTGCCGAGCAGCTGTAGGCCGAACGGGGGGGGACGGCGTGTCCGCGCCGGTCAATTTCGGCGGTCGGGGATCGTGGGGGGCAAAGGAACGAAGCCTTTCTCTTCCGTCTTTTCACGATACGCGGTTTTTTCTGGTCTATCGAGCTATCCTCGCGCCCACGCGATTGATCGGGCCGCGGTCCGAGGTTGTTGAAGTCCCGAAATGGGACAAAGCGGGCGGGTCCCGGGGCTGATTTGGACGAGCCGGTAACGTTTGGGGCTTTATTGAATAGTATTTTGCAGTGCAGCGTCTAATCCTCAGGACCGGAATGCAAATAGTGTAAAACGAGATTTTCTCAGTTGTCGCCCTTGATTTCCGGCCCGGAGTATGTTAAAAATTTGTCAGAATCCAGTGCGTTGAGCGACTACACTGGAGGGCAAACAGCGTGTTGTACCAGGTGAGCGATGTGAATGTGACTGAATACAACCTGACTCCCAGGGAGCTGGAGGAAGTAATCCGGCATAAGTATTTCATGTCACAGGCCCGCGGCTATGACGTGGGCCACGATGCGGCGTGCCGTGATTGGCTGGCGCACCATGCGGCGGATTTCCGCCGGCGCGAGCAGGCGCACATGCTGGACATGCAGCGCGAGGAGATTGCGCGGCACAAGTGGATCGAGTCGGAGAAGGCGAATCGCGATTTGGGCCGCGAGGCGGCGCTGGACTGGGTGCTGAAGTACGCGGCGCAGTGGCGCGCGTGGTACAACGCGACGTATTCTTCCTGATTGGTCCCGCAATAGAAGTTGACTTTCGAACACCCCGCCTTGCGCGGGGTGTTTTGCTTTGTGGATGCGATCGTCGTAGCCGTCTGAAGCCGCGAGCAGGGATGCCTCCAGGCGCCCGGGTAATTCGCGAGGAAGCGCGGCAAGAGGATCGCGGACATTCCCGTCTGCGGCAGAGGAAGCCAGAATCTGCGCGGAAGAGCGCTGCCCAACCAGTACCACCGCGAAAGGAACGTGGCATAGCCTTTCATGACCCTTCATGTCACCCATTAGGGTTGAAACACTGCTTCTGACGTTTGGCGCTCTTATGGAGTCTCGCACGCTCAAGCCTTCGCGGCGGAGCTGCGGAGCTTGAACGTGGCACCCGTGGCTCCCTTTGAAAATTCAATGCAGTAGGGCCCGGATTTCTCGATGGAGCGCCGCGAATTGGTCTGGTGCGGCGCTTCCTCTGCCGCAGACACGCATGTCTGCGATCCTGTCGCGCCTTGCGGCGCGGTGCGGTCGGCCTGCGGTCGGCATTACGTGCGCGATTCCGCTCCGGGACGGCTGATGTGTTACCGCCGATGTTGAACGGCGGGCTCGGGATCGGAATAATGCAGGCTTGAGTCCGGGCTGAAACCGGGTGGCGCCGCGCCGCGAATGAGACGGGCGGTTTGGCCTCGCCACCTTCCCTTCTGTGGGGCCGCGCGGGCTTCGGGACTGGCTCCGCCACGTGGCGGGCGCCGGGGTGCTCACGGGAGATGCAGGGTGCAACTGAATGTTTCACCGGAAATCGGGGAGGCGCTTGATCGCGCCGCCGCGATCAGCGCGAACCAGGGCAGCTATTTTGTCGGGGTAAACCATTTACTCGCGGCGCTGCTGGATCAGGCGGACAAGCTCCCGGAGGGGGTCCGTACGCGGAGTTTGGGCGACTTGTTTTCGGTGCAGCGGGAGGTGCACCGCCAGCCGTGGAGCGGCACGGCGAGCACGCCGAACGGCGAGACGTTCTACACGCCCCGGTGCATCCAGATCATCTCCCAGGCGTCGCGACTGGCCGCGCGCATCGGCCACGGGCCGCCAGCGGCGGGGCACCTGTTGCTTGCGTTATTGAAGGACGACCTCTCCGCGCCCGCGCGCGCCTTGAAGAGCCTCGGGCTGGATCGCGACACGCTTATCAAGCAGCTTCAGGCGGAATTGGGCTTCGTATCGCCGCAGGCGCACCAGAAGGTGACGCCGCTGCCGGAGTACTCGGAGGTACGGCTGCAAAACATCCCCGGAGCGCGCGCGCCGGAGCCCGCGCCCGCGCGGGAGGCCCAGGGGTCTCCGGCGGCCGCGCCGGCGCCGCGTGAGGAGGTTGTTCCGCTGCCGGGCCAACAGCCGGGGCCGCTCACGCGCGACTTGATGGAAGCGGCGCGGCGGGGCGACCTGCAAGACGCCACCGGGCGGGACGACGAGATCCTGGAGATCCTTCAGATCCTGACCCGCAAGACGAAGAACAACGCGATTCTGGTCGGCGACGCGGGCGTGGGTAAGACGCAGATTGTCGAGGGTCTCGCGCTGCGCCTGGCGCGGGATGGACGCCAGACCGACCTGCCGCCGTTTCGTATTGTGGAGCTGAACGTGGCTTCGCTGATGGCGGGCACACAGTATCGGGGCGCCTTCGAGGAGAAGGTGCTGGCGCTGATCGAGCAGGCGAAGCGATCCGAGCACCTGGTTGTTTTCATTGATGAGGTGCACCTGATTTTCGGCGCGGGCGCCACGCAGGGCGACAGCCTGGATCTGGCGAACCTGCTGAAACCGGCGCTCGCCCGGGGAGAATTCCGGTGTATTGGCGCGACGACGCTCCAGGAATACCGGAAATTCGTCCAGCGGGACCCGGCGATCGAGCGTCGCTTCCAGATGGTGCGCGTGGAGGAGCTTTCGCCCGAGGCGACGTACGAGGTGCTGAAGCGGGTCCGCCCCACGCTGGAAAAACACCACCGGGTGCATATCCACCGCCGTACGCTTCGGGCGGCGATCGACTTGAGTGTCCGCTACCTGCCGCAGCGTAGCCTGCCGGACAAGGCGATCGACGTGCTGGATCAGGCGTGCGCGCGGCACCGGCTCCGATCACTCATGATGCGCAAGAAGGACCAGCCCGATCCGGAGAACCCGGACACGAGCGGGGAGCGCAGCGTGACGCCACACTCGGTGCGGAAGGTCATCAGCCAGATCACGGCGATCCCGCTGGAGCAGCTGACGGCGGAGGAGCGGAAATACTTGAATAATCTGGACCAGACGATTAAGCGCCAGCTGATCGGGCAGGATGAGGCGGTGAACCGGGCGGTGGCGGCGGTCAAGAAATCCCGGGCGGGTCTGGGCGATCCCAACCGGCCCGACTCGATCATGCTGTTCCTGGGGCCGACGGGCGTGGGCAAGACGGAACTGGCGAAACAGCTGGCGCGCAACCTCTTCGGATCCTCCAGCCACCTGATCGTGTTCGACATGTCGCAGTACTCCGAAGAGCATTCCGTCGCGCGGCTGATCGGCGCGCCGCCGGGGTATGTGGGCCACGACGAGGAAGGGCTGCTGACGGGGGCGGTGCAGCGTTCGCCGTTTTCGATCCTGCTGTTTGACGAAATAGAGAAGGCGCACCCCCGCATTTTCGACCTGTTTTTGCCGATGTTCGACGAGGGGCGCCTGCGTGATTCGCGCGGGCGGGAGGTGAGCTTCCGCAATTGCATCATTATCCTGACGTCGAACATCGGCGCGGACCTGCTGTGCGAGCCCGGCGCGGTGGCGCGGCACGAGGATCTGGTCGATGCACTGCGGCAGGCGTTCCGGCCGGAGTTCGTGAACCGGATCGACCAGATCGTGCCCTTCTACCCGCTGCTGGCGGAGGATCTGCGCAGCATTCTGCGGCTGGAGATCAACGCGGTGCGGAAGCGGCTTGAGGAACGCCGTATCGGCATCCGGATGTACCAGAGGGCCTACGAGTACCTGGCGGAGCAGGGCTACAGCCGGGAGTTTGGCGCGCGCGAGTTGCGCCGCGCGGTGGACCGCCTGGTGACCACGCCGATCAGCGAGAAGATCATCGCCGGGGAGTTTGAGGAAGGGGACATGATCGACGTGATGATGGAAGACGGCCAGCTGGCCTACCGCCGCGGCAAACCGGCAAGCAGCGTGCCCGGGCTCGCGCCATGAACAAGCCCGATCGCCTCGAAATCATCAACGGCCCGGAAGACGGCACGGAGTTTCCCATCAGCCGGACGCCCGCGATCCTCGGCAGCGACCCGGATTGCGCCGTATCCATTCGCCTGGACGACATGATTCACCTGCACCACGCGCGCCTGACGTCGGTGGGCGACGGCTACCGAGTCCGCAAGATCCGGGGGGGCGTGCTCAGCGTAAACGGCAAGCCGGTGGGCCTGGTGCGGTCGCGCATCGTCCGGGAGGGGGGCGTGGTGCGCGCGGGGCGCACCGAGTTGTATCTGCACTGCGCGCCGGACGGGCTGGCGCGCCGGAGCCGCGGCCTCCCCGTGGAGAACGATCTGGCGTGGCTGCTGCGCCTGTCCGCCCGAAAAGGCTGGGAGGCGCTATCCTGGCTCGGACGTCGCCCGCGGCGACGGCGCGCGCGGTTCCGGCGGATGCTGATCCTGATGGCGATTGCGTTGCTGATCGCGTGGTGGTTCCGCCCGAGTCTCCTGGCGGAGATCCGGTACTACCTGTACCAGCTTTGGGCGCTCTTCCTGGATCAGCTTGAGGCGCTTATCCGCAGCTTCATTTAAGGGTGCTGTTCTGATATTACCGCGCCCAGACACTGGGGAAGTAAGTGGAAACCCGCTATGATACGGGCTTTCAGCCCTGGCCGAAACCGTCGTCATTCTTCCCGGGCCTGCGGCCCAGGCTGGTATGATCGGGCGCCTTCGGCGCTGAAGTAACGATATTCGTAACACTTTAGCCGTCTGAAGTAGTCGCCCTCGTCGCACCCAACGGTGGCGGCTCTCGGTGATCGAGCACCGTCATCCCCACGAAAGGGGCTGTCGATTTAACGTGTGCGGTGAGCGCATTTCCTACAATTTTGTGCTAACGCCCC